>NZ_DBNHFX010000133.1:0-11221 GCF_057137845.1 Sandaracinobacteroides sp.
ACCAGCCTGCACATGAACCTGCGCGGCATGGTGCGGTTCGGCATGGCGCCTGTCGACGCGCTGACGACCGCAACCCGAAACGCCGGCCTGCTGCTGGGCGAAAGGCTGGGCGTGATCGCGCGCGGCGCCCATGCCGACATCAGCCTCGTCGAGGGCAACCCGCTGGCCCGGATCGAGGATGCAGCGAACGTCAGGATGGTTGTCGCGGCCGGCATCCGCCACGATATCGCGTCACTTTGTGCGCCGTTCGCAGCACCGCAGGCCGCGCCGGTGCAGGCGCTGGCTGTGGCTATGCCGGGTTCAGCGCACTGGTGGCACGAACCCGCCTTCGTCGAGGCCGCGCGCCACGGCTGCTGCCACGGTCACGCCTGATCGTCGTGCGCGGGCGGCACGTCTGCCCGCAACACGTGCACCAGCAGCGCCGTCAGCAGGAAGCCGCCAAGCGGCACAACGGTTGCCACCAGCAGCAGCGCATGGCGCCCGGAGCTGCCAACCGGATGGGCCGGATCGAAGCCCAGCATCGCCAGCGGCAGCAGCGCCGACGCGCCCAGCCCGCTTCCCAGCTTGTCGAAGAAGTTGGTCATGGCGAAGGCGGCGCCCCGCACTTCGCACCCGGTCTGGCTGATATAGTCGTTCGCCAGAATGCCGGTGATCGACCTGAGCAGATACGGTCCTGCCCCGAACCCGATCCCCATCAGGGCCTGCACGCTGAACAGTCCCGGCGCACCGAACCGCGACGCAATAGGCAGCAGCGCCGCGCTGGCAGCCAGATACAGACAGGCGATCCGCAGCGTCGCCTTGTCGCCAAGCCGGTTCGCCATCTTCATCCACAACGCCATGCCGAACGGCGCGATGGCAAAGGTCAGCGTCAGGCCGAGGGCGAAATATTCCGGCGCGCCATACAGGTGGCGGGCAACGAAGAAGCCGGTCGTCGCCATCGCGGTCCAGGCGCTGTTGTACACCAGAATGGCGACCGAAAGCAGGATGAAGTCGCGGCTGAGGAGGAACGGCCGCAGCATCGACCAGCCGGCGGCCGAATGCGCGATCGCCTTGCCCTCGCGGTCGGGGGTGAAGGCGTAGGTGATCAGCGTGGCAACCGTGATCGACACCAGAATGAACAGCCCCGCAGCGCGCGCCTGCGCCGAGATATCGCTGCCATAGAAATGGCTGGCGGCAGCCGCCAGCGCGAACACCCCCAGCACGCCCGCGATCACCCCGATTTCGCGGAACCCGAACAATCGCGAAAGCGTTCGCGGGTCGGTCGCCAGCGAGGCGGCCCATGCCTGATGCACCACCATGCCGATGGTGAAAGCGATATAGACAACGCCCCCCGTCGCCACGAGGTAGAGCGGACTGACCAGCGCCTCGATCGGCATGAACAGCAGCCAGACCGCGACCAGATATAGCGGCAGCGCGATCAGCAGCCACGGGCGATGCTTCTGGCGAAAGCCCGAATGGTCGATCGCCAGCCCGATCAGCGGGTCGCAGATCGCATCGATCACGCGGATCATCACCAGCGACGAGGCAACGACCGCAAGCGGCATGCCGAACGTCTGGCTGTAGTAGGGCGGGATGAAGTTCGAAATCGCCGCCGTGGTTGCGATCAGCGGCACTGCATAGATGCAATAGGCCAGCATCTGCCCGCGCGTGAGCGGAGCGGAAGGCGCGTCTGCGGCCACCTGCCCGGTCGTCGTCATTGCGCTCCCCTCCCCTTGGTCTCTCGAACGCTGTCGATGGAATGTCTGCCCGGTGTGTCCGGTCCCTGCTTCAGCCGCCGAAGCGGGCGATCAGTTCCGTCTTGTACAGTTTGCCGGTGTCGTGCCTGGGCAGTGTGTCCACCAGCTCGATCCGCCGAGGCGCCTTCACCGGGCCGAGGCGGCGGCGCGCGAAGTCCAGCAACTGCTGCTTCAGGGCCGCCGGATCGCCCGCATTTTCGACGGGCTGCACCACGGCCAGCACGCTCTGGCCGAATTCCTCGTCGGGGATGCCGATCACCGCAGCATCGCGCACCAGCTCATGTTCCAGGAACACCGATTCCAGTTCCTGCGGATAAATGTTCACGCCGCCGGAAATAATGGTGAAATGCCGCCGGTCCGACAGGTACAGATACCCATCCGCATCGACGCTGCCGACATCTCCGAACGTGCGCCAGCCGTGCGCATTCGCTGCCTTGCGGGTCTTTTCCGGGTCGTTCCAGTATTCGAACTGCATTTCGGTTTCGAAGTATATGTCGCCAGTTTCGCCGGCGGGCAGTTCTTCGCCGTCCGGGCCAAGGATATGCACCTTGCAGCCACGCGGGCGTCCTACCGAGCCGGGGTGCTGCAACCATTCCGCCGAGCTGATCGTCGTCGAGCCGATGCCCTCGCTGCCGGAATAATATTCATCGAGGATCGGACCCCACCACTCGATCATGGCGCGCTTCACATGCACCGGACAGGGTGCTGCTCCGTGGATGGCATGGCGGTGGCTCGACAGGTCATGCCCCAGCCGCACATCGTCGGGCAGGCGCAACAGCCGGTGGAACATGGTCGGCACCCACATGCTGTGCGTCACGCGGTAGCGCTCGATGTGGACCAGCGTCGACGCGGCGTCGAAGCGTTCGGGGATCACCATCGTCGATCCGGCCGAAAGCGCCGCACTGACAAAGCGATGCGGCGCCGCATGGTAAAGCGGACAGGCGCAATAGACGACCGCCTTGTCGTTCATGCCATAGCCAAGCACCAGCCCCTGATCGAGCGGATCAGGACCAGTCGCATCGGCGGCCGGAAGCGGCTTTCTTATGCCCTTGGGCCTGCCGGTGGTGCCCGAGCTGTACAGCATCACCACACCGCGCGACCTGCCTTCGATCGGCGTATCGGGCATGGTGGCGACAAGGGCGCGCCAGTCGGGGAAGGCGCTGCCAAGGCCGATGCCATGGATTGCACCGTGGGCCGCACGCAGCAATGCTTCGTCCTCGGCGGCGAAACTTGCCGACGAAACGACGGCTGCGTTGGCGCCGGAATCCGCAAGGATATAGGCTGCGTCGCCCGCCGACAGCTTGGTCGACATCAGCACATAAACGAGGCCGCTGCGCTGCGCCGCCAGCATGGTGGCAAGGAAGTCCGGCCCGTTCGGCAACGAAAGGGCAACGCAGTCTCCGCGCTGCAACCCGATGGCGCGAAAACCATGCGCCGCCCGGTTGGTGGCGGCTTCCAGTTCGCCGCGCGTCAGCGTGACGCCGCTGTCCGGAAAGATAGCCGCGATTCCGGCCGGATCCGCTGCCGCCTGTTCACTGATACCCGCCATTGCCATTCCCTCTCGCTCGTCCGGGCAGTTCAGGCGAACGCCACTTGCGCCAGCCGGCTGGCCGCTTCGCGATACTGGGTTTCCAGCTCGTCGACAATTTCCGCAACCGGCTGCGGCCGGTCGATCGAGCCGCAGCCGTGGCCGCAGCCGCGGATATCGACCCACACCTTGATCTCGCCATCGTCGCCCTTGCGGTATTTGGCGGTTTCCGGGCTGTATTTCGGCAGATTATCCAGATCGAAACCGGCGGCGACCAGAGTCCGCTTGATGTAGTTGCCGTGAATGCCGGTGAACATGTTGGTGTAGATGATGTCGTCGGCGCCCGACGCCAGCACGTCATCCTTATGGAGCGGCGATGCAGTCGATTCGATCGATGGCAGGAACCGGGTGCCCATATAGGCAAGGTCGGCGCCCATCGCCTGCGCGGCGAACACGTCGCCGCCGGTGCTCATGGCGCCCGACAGGATGATGGTGCCGTCGAAGAATTCTTTCACCTGATTGACCAGCGCAAAGGGGCTGCGATCGCCGCCTTGCCCGCCCGCACCGGCGGCCACCAGAATCAACCCGTCGACACCCATCGACGCCGCCTTGCGCGCGTGGCGCAGGCTGGTCACATCGTGGAACACCAGCCCGCCATAACGATGCACTTCCTCAAGGATTTCGCGCGGCGGCGCCCGCAGGCTGGTGATGATCAGCGGAACCTGCTCGCGGACGATGGTTTCCAGATCAGCCTGCCAGCGGTCGTTGCGTTCCGACATCACCTGATTCACGCCGAACGGCGCCACCTTGCGGTCGGGATCGGCCGCCTGCGTTGCCGCCAGCCGGTCGCGGATTTCGCGGATCCATCCGGCCAGTTCGGTCTGCGGGCGGGCATTCAGCGCCGGGAAGGTGCCGATGATCCCGCTTTCGCACTGCGCGACGACCATTTCGATACCGGACGCAATGAACATCGGCGCACCGATCACCGGAAGCCGCAGATGTTCGCGATAGCTCTCAGGAATGCTCATGCTCGGTCTCCTCCTGTGCGGCGCCCGCACCCGACAAGCATGGTTCGCCTGTCAGGGCCTTTTCGCACAAGCGATTTGACCCCGGTTCAGTTGATCCCAGTTCACGTAAGGCCGTGGCACCGGCCCGGCACGGACTTCAGACAGCCTGGCGGATCAGGCCTTCCAGCCAGCGGCGGAAACGACCGAAGGTGGAATCGAGCTTTCTGCTTTTGCGGACAGCAAGCCAGTATTGCAGTCGGGAATCGATGGCGTCGGTTCCCAGAACCGACGCCTCGCCCGAGGCTGCCAGCCGGTCCGCCATCCATGCGGGCGCCAGCGCGACACCCTTGCCGCGCACGGCGGCATGTGTCGATGTAAGGATGGAATCGAACCGCACCACACGCGCCGACGGCGCAATGGTGAAACCGCCCGCTTTCGCCGCAGCCTCCCACGGCAGAAAGTCCGAACCGGAACTCAGCAGCGGGCCAAGCACTTCGTTGCCTACGACGATCGGCGGCACGGCCGCCGGCTGATAGACCGGCTTCATCAACAGCGGCATCAGATCGACATATTCCCACCCCTCGTCGGGGTAGGGACCGATCCCGATCAGGATGTCATAGTCGCCGCGCATTCCGCCTTCGCTGATGGTGGTGCTCGTCGAGTCCATCTGAAAATCAGGGAAACGGCGCCGGAACTCGTCCATGTTGCCAAGGATGAACTGCTCGGCAAAAGCCGACATCGCGCACAGGCGCACGCGGCGGGCGTCGGGATCGTCGACCAGCGTGTTCCAGCACTGGTCGACCGCCGCAGTCGCCTGCTCGACGGCGGCGGCCAGTTCGCGCGCGGCGTCGGTCGCGCGGATGCCCTGCCCGTCCCGCTCGAACAGGCGGCGGCCGAAGCGTTCCTCTACGAGCCGCACGCGGTGGCTGATCGCCGACGGCGTGACGCTCAGTTCATCGGCTGCGCGCTTCAGGCTGCCCAGCCGGGTGACTGCTTCGATCGTCTGCAACAAAAGGAATGGCGGCGGCGGCTGTTTCAATCCTGGTTCCCTCGTCTGCCTGTGGCAGCCGCGCGCACGCTAGCAGCCGCGATGCAGCGGCTCAATCACCGGCGGCATATGGTCGCCATCAATCCGGTTCAGCAGCCTGCGCGCGATTTTGCTTGTGCCGCGCCAAGCCGCCACGCAACTGAGGCCCCGACAGTATCCGAGGGAGAGAAGATATGGCCTGCGTCACAGTCGAGATGGACGGCCCGGTGATGATCGTCACCATGAATCGGCCGGAAAAGCGTAACGCGTGGAACGCCGACATGGTGGAAGGGTTCCGCCGCGTGTGGCTTGATTTCGCCGCCGACGATGCGGCGCGCGTCTGCATCGTGCGCGGGGCAGGTCCGGTGTTTTCGTCGGGCCTCGACTTCCGCGAACCGCCCGCAAACGACGACGGCGCCTTCCCCAACACCACAGTGCCGTGCGACAAGCCGATCCTGATCGCAGTGGAAGGCGCCTGCCTCGGCATGGCCTGCTCGCTGGTGCTGATGGGCGACATCGTGATCGCCGGCGAAGCCGCAAGCTTCGCCTACCTCGAAGCGACCATGGGCTTCCACGGCGGCATGATGGCGGGCTTTCCGGGGCGGATGCTCTATAAGCCCGGCCTGCAATGGATGCTGACCGGCGACAGCATGGCGGCGGAACGGGCACGCGAAATCGGCTTCGTTAACGAAGTGGTGGCGGCCGGATCGGCCTTCGACCGCGCGATGGAAATCGCCCGCAGGATTGCCGCCAACGCGCCGCTTGCGGTGCGGTCGATGAAGGCGATCGCCATGGCCACGCTGCCGAAAGGCCCGGTCGAACAAGGCTTCGCCACGCAGCGCATGGTCGATGCGATGCGCACCAGCGAAGATTTCCGCGAAGGGATCACCGCATTGCAGGAACGCCGGCCGGCGAACTTCAAGGGCCGCTAGGCCAGCCCGATCTCTTGCCGGGCCGTTCGGAGCCGGGTCAGTCGCTGCTGCCGATCGTCCCTGCGCGCTCCTGCACCCGCTCGTGGATGCCGCCGCGCAGGGCATAGCCCGACAGATAAGCAAGGCCGATCGAATCCTGAAAGCCCATCCGTTCGCAGGCCTGAACGCCAAAGCGCGTTGCCTGCACCGCGCGCGACGGCAGCCGGGCGATGTGGCGGGCCATTTCCAGCGTGCGGACGCGCAGGTCGGCCAACGGCACCACATGGTTCGCAAGCCCGTGCCGCAGCGCCTCGTCGGCGCCGACGCGGCTTCCCGTCATCAGCCATTCCAGCGCCTTGCCGCGCCCTGCCAGCCGTTGCAGCAGCCACATGCCACCCTCGGTAGGCACCAGCCCGTTCAGCACATAGGCCCACTGGAAAAAGGCCGTGTCGGCCATGATGCGGATATCGCAGGCAGCCGCCAGATCCGCCCCCATGCCGACCGCCGGGCCGTTCACCATGGCGATGGTCGGCTTGACCAGGTGCTGAAACCAGACATGCATCATCGCGGTATGTTCGTCGAACAGCAGGCCGTCCTTCACGAACGCCGAGCTGCCCGCCGCCGACGCCTGTTCAAGCCCCGCCCAATCCTTGATGTCGGCCCCTGCCGAAAAGGCGCGCCCCTCGCCCGTCAGCACCACCACCTTCACCGACGGGTCGTGCTTCAGTTCCTGGGTCAGCGAGCGCAGATAACGGTCGAACAACGACCAGCCGCCGGGGCGCGGCCGGTCCGTCGGCAGGCCCATCGAAAAGGCGTTCAGCCGTTCCGGCCGGTCGATGGTAACGAGCGCCACCCCCTCGTCGTCGCGCTCGATGCGGAATTTCGTCATGCCCTCTGGCGCTTCCGCCAGCACCGCATCGACGCTGGCGTATTCTGCTGCCTTGAACATGCGCTTCCTCCTCGGGCCGGTATGGACGGAAATGTCGTTCGGGCAGGACTTGCAGGCAAGGCGGCGCGGACGTGCGATTGATGAGCGCCATTCATGCAGCGCACAGGTGCAGGCCGCCCTTCCTTTTTGCCGCCCGCTGCACCATATGCACCGCATGACCGACACCCGCAAAGCCCGAGTCACCGTATCCCTGAAGCCCGGCGTTCTGGACCCGCAGGGTCGCGCTATCCAGCACGCGCTGGAAGGGCTTGGCTTCCCGCAGGTCGCCGACGTCCGCGTCGGCAAGGTGATCGAACTGGATGTCGCGCCCCACACCACGGAAGAACAGGTGGCCGAAATGGCGCGCAAGCTGCTGGCCAACACCGTGATCGAGAATTTCCGGGTCGAACTGGCATGAAAAGCGGCGTCGTCGTCTTTCCCGGCTCCAACTGCGACCGCGACCTCGCGACCGCGCTCGAACTGGTGACGGGCGCAAAGCCCGCCATGCTCTGGCACGACGACGGCGAACTCCCCGAAGGTCTCGACCTCATCGCTATTCCGGGCGGCTTTTCCCATGGCGATTATCTGCGTTCCGGCGCAATCGCGGCGCGGTCGGCGATCATGCGCGAAGTGATCGCCGCTGCGGCGCGCGGCACCCCGGTTCTTGGCATCTGCAACGGGTTTCAGGTGCTAACCGAAGCCGGCCTGCTGCCCGGTGCGCTGATGCGCAACGCCGGGCTGGATTTCGTCTGCCGCGACGTTTCGCTGGAAGTCGTCACCGCCGACAACAGCTTCACCCGCAGCTTCGGCCCCGGCGAACAGGTCGTGATCCCCGTCGCCCACCACGACGGCAACTATCAGGCCGACGAGGACACGCTGGACCGGCTGGAACAGCAGGGGCAGGTGGCGTTCCGCTATCGCGACCCGGTGAACGGCTCGGCGCGCAACATTGCCGGCATCCTGAACGACAAGGGCAATGTGCTTGGCATGATGCCGCACCCGGAACGCTGCGTCGAAACTGCGCACGGCAACACCGATGGCAGGCGGATGTTCGAAGGCCTGCTGGGAACGCTCGGCTAACGACGTTCGTCAGCCTGCCGGCGGAAGCCCGCCGGGGTCAGGCCCGTCCAGCGGCGAAACGCGCGGGTAAACGCCCCCTCGTCGGAAAAGCCCAGATCTTCGGCGATGTCGCGCACGCGCATCGGCCCGCGCAGGCGCTCGGCGGCCACGGCGTGCAGGCTGGCGTCGCGCAGCAGTTTGAACGACGTGCCTTCTTCGGCAAGCCGGCGGTTCAGATGGCGTCCGCTCAGGTGCAGCCGCTCGGCCACACGCTCCTTGCCCCAGCGCGGATTGGCGCGGACGATCCGCTGCACCTCGGCGCTGAGGCTGGCGTGCGCCAGATCGGCCAGCATCCGGTCGGTCAGGTGGCGCAGGTGCCGGTGCAGCGTGCTGTTCGCCTGGATGAACGGCAGATCCAGTTGATCGGCACCAAAGACCAGCGCGTTCACCCCGGCGTCGAAGCAGGTTTCGATCCCCAGCAACGCGCGATATTGCGCCGTGGGCGCCAGCGGTCGATGTTCGAAGCGCATCGCGTTCGGGCGGAACCTGTCGCCGCTCGCCCACAGGATCAGCCGCAGCAAACCGGCAAGCGCCGCCTCCACCCGCTCGGCGCGGCGGACGGCCATGTGCGGCTGATAGCGAACCGCCGCATGGCCCGGCCATTCGTCGATCGAGAAATCCCCGCCCTCGCCGATGATCGGCGCAACCTCGGCCAACTGCTGCAATGCTTCACCCAGCGTCTCGCAGCTTGCCAGCAGCATTCCCGCGCAATCGAGATGGCCCGGTTGCAGGGCGAGGCCCAGCCGAAGCCCGGCAAGCGGATCGTGGCTGGCGGCGCAATAGCTGTCCCACAGTCCGTCCAGCGTCGCCAGCGGCAGGCGCGGCTGATCCTCCACCTCTTGCAGCAGCGCTTTGGGCAGCGGCAGGGCATTGCGACCGGCGCTTTGCACGATGGCGCGGGCATAGAGCCGGTTTACGCTGAATGGTTCCTCTGCCGTGGCCTGAATTGCCATCTCACCGTCCCGATTGAAGCGTTACAGCCCCTGCCCTGACGGATAGGTTGCCTGCTCCTACGGCCATCCTAGCAGCGGCCCATAGGCCTGCAAGGCCGGTCGCCAGCATCGAGGCCACAAGCGCAAGGACAGGACATGGCGGAAATCACCGGTGGCGAACTGCTTGCACGCATGTTGCAGGCCGAAGGGGTCAGCCACGTCTTCGGTATCATCGACGGCACCTATTTCGGCTTTTATTCGGCGCTGCACCGCCTCGGCATCGAGATCGTGACGCCGCGCCACGAAACCTCGGCCGCCCATATGGCCGGCACCTATGCGCGCCTCACCGGCAAGCTTGGCGTATGCATGGCGTCGAACGGGCCGGGAGTGGCCAACATCCTGCCGGGCCTCGTGGTCGAACAGGCCGAGGGGAACCGCGTGCTGGCGATCACCAGCGCCCGCCGCCCGGCGATCATGTATCCAGACCGTGGCGGCGCCTACCAGTGCTTCGACCAGAGCGGGGTGATCGGCCGCATCGGCAAGTGGAGCGCCGCAGCCTCGTCGTTCGAACGCATCCCGGAACTGGCGCGCAAGGCGCTCCGGGCCTCGTGGGAGGGGCGGCCCGGCGTCGTGCATCTGGATATTCCGGAAACGCTGATGAACGGCAAGTTCAAGGCCCCCGCGCAGTGGCGCCCGGCGCAATACCGGCGGACCATGCCGCTGCTGCCCCCTGACGAACAGGTGGCCGAAGCCGCGCAAATGCTGTTGCAGGCAGAAGCACCGATGATCCACGCCGGCAGCGGCATCATCCACGCCGGCGCATTCGATGCGCTGGCCCGTGTCGCTGAACTGCTGCACGCCCCTGTCACCACCAGTTGGGCAGCGCGCGGCGTGCTTAGCGAAGCGTCGCCGCTGGCGATCCCGATGCCCAACATCAAGGTCAGCCACAAGGTCCGCAACGACGCCGACGTGGCGCTGATCCTGGGTTCGCGCGTGGGAGAAACCGACTGGTGGGGCAAGCCACCCTACTGGCGCGACCCGGCGCAGCAGAAAACGATCCAGGTTGATATCGACGCCACCATGCTGGGCCTGAACAAGCCCGCCGATCTGGCCGTGCAGGCCGACGCGCGTTTGTTCCTGGAGGCGCTGGTCGACCAACTGCAAAGTGCGGCGCCGGCGAACCGGCAGGCGCGCGAACAGCGGGTGGCGGGCTATGGCAAGCTGATCGCCGCCGAACGCGCAGAAGCCGCCAAGGCGCTGGCCGACATGCGCGTGCCGATGAACCCCGCCCATATCGCCAGCATCTGCGGCGAATTGTTCCCGAGCGACAGCGTGCTGGTCGCCGACGGCGGCAACGCCGCCGTGTGGGCGATGTTCTACCACCGCGCCATTGTGCCGAACCGCATCCTCTCGACGTTCAAGTTCGGGATGCTGGGCGCCGGAATGGCGCAGGCGGTCGGCGCGGCGATCGCGCTTCCGGGCACACCGGTCTGCTGC
The DNA here is from genome assembly GCF_057137845.1 of Sandaracinobacteroides sp. Classification (NCBI taxonomy): domain Bacteria; kingdom Pseudomonadati; phylum Pseudomonadota; class Alphaproteobacteria; order Sphingomonadales; family Sphingosinicellaceae; genus Sandaracinobacteroides; species Sandaracinobacteroides sp. The sequence continues at coordinate 10,686 of NZ_DBNHFX010000133.1, forward strand.
ATCATCGGCGACGGCGCCTTCGGCTTTCACCCGCAGGAAGTGGAAACCGCCGTCCGCAACAAGGCGCGGGTGATCTGGATCGTGCTGTGCGACCGGCAATGGGGCATGGTGAAGATGAATCAGCAGTTCATGCTGCGACCATTCAAGACCATGCTGATGAAAAAGCTCGACGACGACGAGACGATCAAGGCCGATCTGGGCGAAATCCGCTTCGACCTGCTGGCGCAATCCATGGGCGCATTCGGCCAGCGGGTGTCCTCGGCCGATGAATTCCGTGTGGCGTTGCAGCACGCAATCGACTGCGGTGGCGCCGCGGTGATCCATGTCGATGTCGACCCGGTGAAGCACATGTGGGCGCCGGGCCTCATCCACTTCAAGAAGATGCACGAAGAGCCGGGGTCCTGACACGCCCCGGCCGGGCGGCGGCGCTTCAGCGATGCAGCGCGAGCAGAACCCCGGTCATGCCAAGCAGCGTGAACAGCAACTGCCGGAACCGCTGCTCGTCGAGCCGGTGGTGCAGCCATTCCCCGACGACA
>NZ_DBNHFX010000134.1:0-4059 GCF_057137845.1 Sandaracinobacteroides sp.
CGCCCGTTTCAAACCCGGCAGCGCCGCCGATCGCCAGCGTCTGCCCGCCCAGCAGCCCGAAGGCAGGCGCCAGCCGGGTGCCAAGCAGGGCGCCGTCGTCGTTGCTGCTGGTCGCGTGCAGCGCCAGCCGCCACGGGCCCTTGTCATAGGCAGCGGCCAGCGTCAGCCGATCCTGCCGCGCCGTCCGGCCAAGGCCATCGATCCTGGTCAGGCTGAAGCTGCGCTGGCTGGCGGCCATCGCCAGCGTCAGCGGCCCGCGATGATGTTCGGCCATCAGCAGCAGGCGGCCGCGCGTTCCGGTGCCATCATCGGGCGAAAGGCCGTCGTCGGTGATGAAGCCGCCGGCGCTGGCGCCGGGGAGGCTTTCGGCCGCCATCCGGCCCGTCGCCAGCACCAGCCCGACCGAGCCTTCGCCCGAGAAGCTGAGCCGGGTTTCGCGCAACGGATTCAGGCTTCCGGCGCGCGCATCCAGCCCGCGCTGGGCGAAACCCAGATGCGCGACCGAACGGTCCTGATCGCGGAAGCCGTCGATCCCGGCGCGGTCTGCACGGTCGCTGGCGCGGATTTGCAGCGCGAGGCTGTATCCGCCGATCCGCGCCGAAGTCGAAGCGGTGGCAAGGCTTGCCGATTCGAGCCTGCCCGCCAGCCGGGCGGCGGAAGCGGTGCGGAGCGTCCGCCCCGGCGAGACGGCGTAATGCCGATCATGGGCATCGGTCACGGGAATGCTGGAAAGTGCGCTGGCCGTTGAAATGCCGTCGCCGAACGCCCCGCCCAGCGAGCCTGCGTCGGTCATGGCGACGGAGATGGTGGTGCCGGCGAGGCTGGTCGGCCCGGACGGCGCCATCGCCTTGCCGACATTCAGCAGACCCCGGCCATAGACCGCGTCGGTGCCCTTGTCGCCGGCGTCGTCGGCCGAGGCCAGCAGGATCTCGACGATCTTGCTGGCGGAAAGGTTGGGGAAGCTGTGCGCCAGCAGCGCGACTGCGCCGGTAACCGTCGGCGCGGCGAAGCTGGTGCCTGAATAGAGCGCGGCTTCGCCCTGGTGGTTGAAGCTGCGGACGCTGACACCGGGCGCAGTGAGATAGTTTGCCTGTGCCGATCCGGCGCGGTTCGAGAAGCTGGCGATGGCGCCCGAGCCGTCGGCTGCACCGGCGATGATCACATTGCCGGCACCCGCCGAAGCCAGCGCCGCCTGCGCGAGTGCGGCGACATCACTTTCCCCGCTGTTGCCGGCCGAAAGCACAAGCACGGTTCCGGCTGCCGCTGCCTTGGCGAAGGCGTTGCGCAGCGTCAGGTTGGCGTTCGATCCGCTGAGCGAGATGTTGATCACCTTTGCACCGGCGGCAACGGCGGCATCGACACCGGTTGCAAGCGCCGAATCGGTGAAGCGGCAGCCATCGGCGCAGTCGCCGCTGTCGGCCCGCATCACCGCAAGCGTGGCGGCGGGCGCGATGCCCGACATGCCGGAATCGTTGCGCGCGGCAGCAGCGACGGCGGCGACGGCGGTGCCGTGCCCCGTCGGGTCGGCGAGCGAGCGTCCCTGCCCGGTGACGTCGCGGCTGGCGCTGGAAATCCGGCCGGTGAATTCGCCAAGCGTGTCGGTCAGGCCGCTGTCGATGATACCGATGGTGACCCCGGCGCCCGACGCGCCAGAGTTCCATGCCGGCAACACGTTCGCGCCGACGGCTGCGGTCGAGCGGCGGTATTCGGCGGTATCATGGTTTGCCGCGGGCGCTGGCGGCGCGACGACCACCGGCGCGGGCTGGGCAGGGGGCGTGCTGCTCGAGAGGCTGGCCGGTCCAGGCCCTCCGGCGCCGCCGCAGGCTGCAAGCAGCAGGGCGGGGCTTGTGATGAACAGCAGACGGATTGCGCCGGCCGCGCGATCCGCGCGGGGCGCCCTTTGGGCGGGTGACAAGTTCATTCTTGTTTCTTCTTTTTTTACGACCCCTGCATGCTGCCAAACTGGATTAACAATTGCAATATGGTTTATGAGCCGCCCATGCGGCAACCGGGTGAATCGATAACTAATTGTGAAAAAACGCATTTTCCAGATCGTCTGGCGAATGTGAACGATTGGCTGTTCGATATGGACAACACGCTTTACCCCGCCAGCGCGAATCTCTTCGCGCAGATCGACCGGCGGATGGAGGCTTATGTCGGCCGGCTGCTGGGCCTTGGCCGCGACGAAGCGCGGGCGGTGCAGAAGCAGTATTTCCACGAACATGGAACGACGCTTCGGGGTTTGATGCTGAGCCATGGTATAGACCCGAACGGCTTCCTCGCCGATGTGCATGACATCGATATGTCCGTTCTGGATCCAAATCCCCGGCTGGCGGTGGCGCTCCGGCGGCTACCGGGACGGCGGATCGTCTTTACCAACGGCGATGTCGATTATGCGCAGCGGGTGCTGTCGGCGATCGGCATCCTGGACTGCTTCGACGCCATCCACGACATCCACGCCATGGACTATCACCCCAAACCCGATCCGCGCGCCTATGGGGGCGTGTGTGCTGCACATGCAGTCCGCCCTGATGCTGCGTTTTTCGTCGACGACATGGCGCACAACCTGAAGCCGGCGAAGGCGCTCGGCATGGTGACAGGCTGGGTCAACAACGGCTCGGAACGCGGCGATCATGGCTATTCGCCCGAATTCATCGACTATGAACTGCACGACCTGACCGACTGGCTGGAGGAACTGACACAATGACCGACTACGCCGCACTCCGCTCGACCATCGATGCGGCATGGGACGCGCGCGACAGCATCACGGCGGCCGACGCTGCCGTGGCGAAGGCGGTGGACGCCGCGATCGCAGGGCTGGACAGCGGGGGGCTGCGCGTCGCCGAACGCGATGCCGCCGGGCAGTGGCAGGTGAACCAGTGGCTGAAGAAAGCGGTGCTGCTGAGCTTCCGGCTGACTGCGAACGCCGAAGCCGACGGCGTCGGCGCGCCCGCCTATGACAAGGTGCCGCTGAAAACCCTCGGCTGGGACGAGCGCCGCTTTGCCGAAGGCGGATTCCGCATGGTGCCGGGCGCTGTTGTGCGCCGTGGCGCGCATGTTGCGCCGGGCGTGGTGCTGATGCCGAGTTTCGTCAACATCGGCGCCCATGTAGGCGCCGGCAGCATGATCGACACCTGGGCGACGGTTGGAAGCTGCGCCCAGATCGGCGCCAATGTGCATATTTCGGGCGGTGCCGGGATCGGCGGCGTACTGGAACCGTTGCAGGCAGGCCCTGTCATCATCGAGGACGGCGCGTTCATCGGCGCGCGCTCGGAAGTGGCGGAAGGCGTGATCGTGCGCGAGGGCGCGGTGCTGTCCATGGGGGTGTTTCTGGGTGCCTCGACCAAGATCGTCGATCGGGAAACCGGCGAAACCTTCATCGGCGAAGTGCCGGCCTATAGCGTCGTCGTTCCCGGCACGCTGCCCGGCCGCCCGCTGCCGGACGGTTCGCCCGGCCCGAATCTTGCCTGCGCGGTGATCGTCAAGCGCGTCGATCAACGCACGCGGGCCAAGACCGCGATCAACGAACTTCTGCGCGACTGAACGGCGTCAGGCCGCCATCGACAGGATTTCCAGCACGTCGGCGGGCGATGCAATGGTGCGCGGATTGGTGCGCAGCCACAGGTCGTGCATGGCCTTGCTGGCGATGCGGTCGAACTGGTCAGGCCCGACCCCGACTTCGCCCAGGCTTCGCGGCATCCCGAGGCTGCGGATGAATGCATCCAGCGCATCGGCCGCGTTGTCGTGCCCGCCGCCAATCAGCGCGAGGATGCGGCGCTGCCGGTCGGCGTTGGCCGGCAGGTTCCAGCGCAGCACGAACGGCAGCAGCACGCACGAGGTATAGCCGTGCGGCACGCCGCAGGTGCCGCCCAGCACATGGCCGATGGCGTGGCTGGCGCCCATCGGCACGCCGCCGATCACGGCGGTCATCGCCTGCCATGCGCCAAGCTGGCACAGCAACCGGGCGTCGATGTCGGCTGGATCATCCCTGACGCCGCACAACCCGGCCGTCAGTTGTGCAAGTGCGCTTGCCGCCAGATTGTCGGCAAAGCCGTGCGA
>NZ_DBNHFX010000135.1:0-9347 GCF_057137845.1 Sandaracinobacteroides sp.
GCTGCGGCATTTGCGACGCCGGCGTCTGCCGCTGTCGTCGATTTCACCAACATCAAGGCAACATGGTTCGATGCCGTAACCACTGGTGGCGGTGTCACCTATACCGGCAACGGCACCTCGTCGGCCAAGGTGCGATGGGGGAACAGCCAGGGGCAGGGGCAGTCGGGCTATGATTTCGAATCGATTGCGATCCCGTCGCTCAGTGTCAGCCCGCCGGGCGGCAGCGCCGAAACCAGCATCGGTGTCTTCCGGCACCACAACAACCCGATCACCGGCACGTCGCTGACCAGCATCAAACTGAAGTTCAACACGGATATTCTGGTCGATTCAAATCCTTATGGGAACGTCACGTTCGTCTATAGTTTCACCCACGACGAAACGACGAACAGCCTGAACCCATGCCCGTATGGCGGCGCCAACAATCAGGGCGTCAACATCAACGGCTGCGCCGACAAGGTGACGGTGAACTTCAACCAGCAGTCCGATGGTTTCACCATCGACGGCTATGAATATGCGCTGGATGTGTTCGGCTTTCTTGTGGGCGGCAACCCGGCAACGAACTTCCTGACCGTCGAAAAGAAGACCAACGAAGCCTATCTGCGCGGCAAGCTGGTGCTTTACTCGGAAGCCGGAGGCGTGCCGGAACCGGCAACCTGGGCGACGCTGATCGTCGGTTTCGGGCTGATCGGGGTGTCGGCAAGACGGCGCAAAGCGGAGCCACGGCACGAACTGGGCTGACCGGACACTGACAACAGGCGGGCCGGCGGTGCCAAACCGCCGGTCCATGTCCCTGTCAGCGCCGCCGCTTTTTGCCGGGCTTCGCCGCCGGGGGCGGTTCCGGGCTCATGCGCTTTACCGTCAGCCCGCGCCGTTCCAGCTCTTCGATCAGGCTGCCTTTGCCGGCCAGATGCCCGGCGCCGACCGCGACAAAGATCGGGCCGGGATCGGTTTGCATTTTCTGCGCCAGCCAGTCGGCCCAACGGCTGTTGCGGTCTTCGACCAGCAGCCGCCGCAGCATCGGCGAGCGCTCGAACTCGGTATTGACGCGCTGCGCCAGCGCATCGGTTCGGCCGTGCATCCAGTCATCGACCATCAGGTCCATGCGTGCTCTGGAATCGCCGAGGTCGGCAAGGGTGGTCACCAGCAGCATCTGCTGGTCGGCTTCGGGCAGGGAATCGAAGTTGGTCAGTTGCTCTTCCGGCGTTTCCAGTCCGCGCACCGGGATGCCCTGCATCCGCGCGCGCTCGGTCAGCACCGGCTCGACGCCAATGCGCGGATCAATCCCGTCGTGCTCGGATTGCAGGTTGGTCAGCGTCAGGGCGATGAACCAGGTATCGGACCATTCCATCGGTCCCGTCCTCAGCCGCTCGGTCGCGGCCTTCAGCGCCGGGCGCCAGCTTTCAGGCACCCGGTCGGCAACGGGCCGGGGCGAGGGCAGCCGCGACAGCCGCATCACCACCGGCGCCAGCGCCGAAGGCGAATCCGGAATATCGGTTTCAAGAACCAGCATCGACGACTGGTCGAGCGCGCGCGCGACGTGCGGGGCGAACCAGTCGACGCCACGCGGCAGCGCGTGCACCGTTCCAAAAAGCCACGCAGTCGATTTGCCGGAACTGACCTGCCAGAGCGCCGGGACATACGGGGCGGGCGCCGTCGCCTGCCCGGCCGCGGCAAGTGCCGCCGGTGCAAGGCAGGCAAGCAGCAGCGCCAGCAGGCCGCGCACCAGCGCTGCCATGCTCATGCTCATCCTGCTTTGGGCCAATAGCGGTCCTTCACCAGTCTTTTGTAAAGCTTGCCGGTTTCGTGACGCGGCAGGGCCGGATCGAAATCTATCGAGCGCGGGCATTTGATGTGGGAAAGATGGTTGCGCGCGAACTCCATCAGTTCGGCGGCGAGGGCTGGCCCGGCGTCGGCCCAGTCGCGCGGCTGGACGACAGCCTTCACTTCCTCGCCCAGTTCCTCGCTGGGGACGCCGATCACCGCGACGTCCGACACTTTCGGGTGCATGACCAGGATATTCTCGGTTTCCTGCGGATAGACGTTCACACCGCCGGAAATGATCATGTAGCTCGCGCGGTCGGTAAGGAACAGATAGCCCGCATCATCGACATAGCCGATGTCGCCGAAGGTGGCGCCATGTTCGCCCTGCACTTCAGCAGTCTTTTCCGGGGCGTTGTGATAGGAAACCGGCGGCCCGCCGTGGAAATAGATGCGCCCCTCGCGGCCGGCAGGCAGCAGGTTGCCGTCGTCGTCAAGGATGCGGATTTCGCCCAGCAGGCTTTTCCCGACCGAGCCTTTGCGCTCCAGCCATTCCTGCGGCGAGATGGCGGTGAAGCCCGAGCCTTCGGTGGCGGAATAATATTCGAAAATGCGCGGGCCCCACCAGTCGATCATCTGTTCCTTGACAGCGATCGGGCAGGGCGCGGCGGCGTGGATCACCGCCTTCAGGCTGGATACGTCGTAGCGGTTGCGCACTGCTTCGGGCAGCTTCAGCATCTTCACGAACATGGTCGGCACGACCTGGCTGTGCGTGACCTTGTAGCGTTCGATCAGTTGCAGATAGCGTTCGGGGTCGAACTTCTCCATCACGATCACGGTGCCGCCGAACTTGTGCACCGTCATGCAATAGCGCAGCGGCGCCGCATGATAGAGCGGCGCTGGCGAGAGATAGATCATCCCCGGCGCGAACTGATAGAGCATCCCCAGCATGCCCGACAGGGCTTCCATCTGGTCGATCGGGCCATCGGGCAGCGGCCCGGTCACACCCTTGGGGCGGCCGGTCGTGCCGCTGGAATAGAGCATGTCGCGGCCGGCGCTTTCATCGCCGATGCGGGATTCGGGCTGTGCTGCAAGTGCCGGTTCCAGTGGCGCATATCCCGCGATCTCTCCGCCGACGCTGTAGCGGTGCGCGACGGTGGGGAGGTGCTTTGCCACGGCCGCCAGCGTGGCGCCCGCGATCAGCAGTTTCGCGCCGCTGTCCCTGACGATGTAGCCCGCTTCGTCGGCGGTCAGCTTGGTGGAGATGCAGGTGAAGATCAGCCCGGCGCGCTGTGCCCCCCAGCAGAGCGGTAGAAAATCCAGGCAGTTTTCCAGAAAGATGGCCAGCACGTCGCCGCGTTGCAGCCCGGCCGCCCGATAGAGTTGCGCAGCCTGGTTCGATCGCGCTTCGAGGCGGGCGTAGCTCATGGTTTCGCCGGAACCTGCCATGATAATGGCCGGCAACTCCGGGGTTGATGCTGCATGATGGAATGGATGCACCGCGCCGTTCTCCCTCGATCCTGTCCCTCAGGTAAGGAAGCGGTTGTGGCAGCACAACGCGCGCAATGGCAGCCCGTGAAAAACATGGGGCATGCCGCAGGGCCGTGCGCAGCATCGTCAATTGATATAAATCAACCATATTGTTACTAAGTGAGTATTGTGCAATATTTTCACCGCAATCCGATTCGCGCGCGGGTGGTCCGTGCTGAAAATCGGTGCGCCAACGATAACAAGGTCGCAACAAACCGATGAACATGAATGTCGCACGCCGCGTCGTGCTCCTGTCGACTCTCGTCATCTCTACGCAGATCGCCTTTCGTGCCGATGCGGCAACGATGATCCACGCCAGCCGCTCGGTGTTCCAGTCGCAACTGGGATCGAACTTCACCGACACCTATGGGGCGGCACTGGGCTATCCGGGCAGTTTCGCCATCCTGTCGGATGCGGCGATGTCGGCGGTCGTCGGGCAGACGAAATACCAGACGACGGGCTTCAGCAATCTGAACATCGTCGGCATGGGCTATTACTGCGCCGGCTGCAACGGCAGCTTCAAGCTGGACTTCACCTCGACCAGCTACACCGTGGATGGCGGGGTATATGGCGCCGGATTCGACATCCGCTACAACAGCGGCGGCCTTTATGATGCGCTGGTGACATTCGGCAACGGCAGCACGGCGCTCTATCAATTGCCGGGCAGCGCAGGCTTCTGGGGCATCACCTCGGACAAGGCGATCGCCAAAATCGCGTTCGGGCCGGGGGGTGGCAACTCGAGGAGCGGCAGCTTCGGCATCGACAACCTGACGATCGGGGTCGTGCCGGAACCGGCAACCTGGATGATGCTGATCACCGGCTTCGGCATGGTCGGCTTCGGTCTGCGCCGCAGGCCGGTGCAGGTATCCAACTGATCGGGATATCGGCCGCCCATCCGGCGGACTGACGGTTCACCAACGCCGCCCCGGAACATGCTTTCCGGGGCGGCGCCCGTTTCGGCCACCGGCCCCTTTCCCTTTTCTGCTGCAACCGCTAACTCGCGGTTCCGTGACACAGAACAAGAAACCGGCCTCGCTGCAGGACATCATCCTTGCGCTGCACGCCTATTGGGGCGAACGCGGCTGCGCCATTCTGCAACCCTACGACATGGAAATGGGCGCGGGCACCTTCCACCCGGCGACGACGCTGCGGGCGCTGGGGCCGAAGCCGTGGAAGGCCGCCTATGTGCAGCCCAGCCGCCGCCCGTCGGACGGGCGCTATGGCGAAAATCCGAACCGGTTGCAGCATTATTACCAGTATCAGGTGATCCTGAAGCCTTCGCCCGACGACATCATCGAGCAGTATCTCGCAAGCCTCGAAGCGATCGGCATCGACCTTGCCGTCAACGACATCCGCTTCGTCGAGGACGACTGGGAAAGCCCGACGCTGGGCGCATGGGGGCTGGGCTGGGAAGTCTGGTGCAACGGCATGGAGGTGACGCAGTTCACCTATTTCCAGCAGGTGGGCGGGCACGACTGCGCCCCCGTCGCCGGAGAGATCACCTACGGCCTCGAACGGCTGGCGATGTATATTCTGGGCGTCGAGAATGTGTATGACCTGCCGTTCAACAACGACGGACTAAGCTACGGCGAGGTGTTCCTTGAGGCCGAACGCCAGTTTTCGGCCTACAACTTCGAACAGGCCAACACCGACGCGCTGTTCGACGGCTTCCGCAAAAGCGCCGAGGAATGCCGCGCGCTGGTCGAGGCCGGGCTGCCGCTTCCTGCCTATGATCAGGCGATCAAGGCGAGCCACCAGTTCAACCTGCTCAATGCACGCGGGGTGATCTCGGTTGCGGAACGTCAGGCCTATATCGGCCGCGTGCGCGATCTTGTGAAGGCGGTCGCCGACCTGCAGGTTCAGAAGGAGGCGGCCAATGGCTGACTTCCTGCTGGAACTGTTCTCCGAGGAGATCCCCGCCCGTATGCAGGCGGCTGCCGCCGGGCAGTTGCAGCAGCGGTTCGAGGCGCTGCTGGGGGAATCCGGGCTGACTGCCGCCGCGATCGAGGTGCGCTCGACCCCCCGGCGGCTGGCGCTTGTTGCGCGCGGGCTGCCCGCCGGTTCGCAGGCCGTGGCCGAGGAACGTCGCGGCCCGCGCGCCGACGCGCCGCAGGCGGCGATCGACGGCTTCTTGAAATCGACGGGCCTGACGCGCGACCAGTTGCACGAGCGCGACACCGGCAAGGGCGTGTTCCTGTTCGCCAACCTTGCGACCGAGGGGCGCCCGACCGCTGAAATCCTGTCGGCGCGCCTGCCGGCGATGATCGCGGGCTTCCAGTGGCCGAAAAGCCAGCGCTGGGGCAGGGCCAGCGTCAGCACCTCGTCGCCGCGCTGGGTGCGGCCGCTGAGGCGCATCGTGGCGCTGCTCGATCATGCCGTCGTGCCGTTCGAGGCGCTGGGCCTTGCGGCCGGGCGCGAAACCTTCGGCCACCGTTTCATGGGCGGGCGGGATCCGATCTCGATCGACAGTCCGCAAAGCTATGCGGCGCAACTGCACGCGGCGTTCGTCGTCCTCTCGGCCGGAGAGCGGCAGGCGCTTGTGCGCACCGGTGCCGAGGCGGCGGCCCACAAGGCCGGGCTGAACCTGCGCGCCGACGCAGCGCTGGAGGCTGAAAATGCAGGCCTTGCCGAATGGCCGGTGCCGCTGCTGGGCCGGTTCGATCCGGTGTTCCTGCAAGTCCCGCCGGAAATCATCCAGCTTACGATGGCGACCAACCAGAAATATTTCGCGGTCGAGGACGAGGCGGGCAAGCTTGCGCCGGCGTTCGTATGTGTCGCCAATCTGCTGGCGCCCGATGGCGGCCGGGCGATCGTGGCCGGAAACGAGCGGGTGCTTTCCGCGCGTCTGGCCGACGCCCGCTTCTTCTGGGAGCAGGACCGCGCGAAGCCGCTGCAAGGCTTTGGCGAAAAGCTGGGCGATATCGTGTTCCACGAAAAGCTGGGCACCATGGCGGCCAAGGTCGATCGTGTGGCGCGGCTTGCCCGCCTGCTGGCCGAACGCCATTTCCCCGCCACCGATCCGGCGATCGTCGAGCGGGCGGCGCGGCTTGCCAAGGCCGACCTGACGACCGGCACCGTTGGCGAGTTTCCGGAACTGCAAGGCGTGATCGGCGGCTATCTTGCCGATGCGCAGGGCGAGGACCAGGCGGTGGTGTCGGCGCTGAAGCAGCACTATGCGGCGTCTCCGCAAGGGGATGTGGCGGTAGCCGTCGCGCTGGCCGACCGGCTGGATACGCTGGTCAGTTTCTTTGGCGCGGGCATCCGGCCGACCGGTTCCAAGGATCCGTTCGCGCTGCGCCGCGCGGCGCTTGGCATTCTGGACATGATCGTGTCGGGTGGGCGCAGGATCGCGCTGCGGCCGGTTCTGCAGGCGGCCGGCGCTGCCGACCCTTCCGAACTGATCGCTTTCCTGGCCGACAGGCTGAAGGTGCAGCAGCGCGAGGCAGGCGTTCGCCACGACCTGATCGACGCCGTGTTCGCGCTTGGCGACGAGGACGACATGGTACGCCTGCTGGCACGGGTGCGGGCGTTGCAGGCCTTCGTCGAAACCGAGGATGGCCGCAATCTGATCGCCGGGTATCGGCGCGCGGTGAACATCCTGCGGGCCGAGGAAAAGAAGGATGCGAAAACCTATTCGCCCGACCTTGCGGCGTTGCAGGCCGGATCGCTGGACAAAGCCGAACTGGACGAGGCCGAGCAGGACCTTGCCCGGCTGTTCGTGCCTGCGCCCGCATCGACGGGCGCCGGCCTCTCTGCGGAAGCCGGGCAGTTGCTGCAACGCGAAGATTTCGCCGGAGCGATGAAGCTGCTGGCAACGCTGCGCGCGCCAGTCGACCGCTTTTTCGACGATGTGACGGTGAACGCCGATGTCGCCGATGTGCGCGCCCGCCGCCTTGGGCTGCTGGCCGGTATCCGCGAAGTGATGCACAGGGTTGCGGATTTCTCGAAGATCGAAGGATAGCGAAAATGCCAGATCGCCTGCTCGTCGCCTTTGGCGGCAACGCACCGGCAGCCCATGCGCTTGGCAAGGCGCATCTGGGCGGCAAAGGCGCCAATCTGGCGGAAATGGCCGCGATCGGCTTGCCGGTGCCGCCGGGGTTCGTGATCCCGACCCCGCTTTGTGCGCGCTATTATCAGGCGGGCGGGCGGCTGCCCGATGATCTGAAGGCGGCGCTGGCCGACGGGTTGGCGCATGTCGAGGCGGTGTCGGGCATGGGCTTTGGCAGCATCGACAATCCGCTGCTGGTCTCGGTGCGTTCGGGCGCGCGGGTGTCGATGCCCGGGATGATGGATACGGTGCTGAACCTTGGTCTGAACGACCGCACCGTCGAAGCGCTGGCGGCGCGTTCGGGCAATCCGCGCTTCGCATGGGACAGCTATCGCCGCTTCATCCAGATGTATTCCGATGTGGTGCTCGGTCTCGACCATTATCTGTTCGAGGATGCGCTGGAACTGATGAAGGACGATCGCGGCGCGACGCTCGACACCGAGCTTCAGGCCGATGACTTGAAACGGCTTGTCGGCGAATACCAGCAGATCGTCCTGAAGGCGCGCGGCGATGCCTTCCCGCAAGACCCGCGCGAGCAACTGGAAGGTGCAGTCGCGGCGGTGTTCGGTTCGTGGCGTTCCGAACGGGCGGCGGTATATCGGCGCCTGAACGACATTCCCGAAAACTGGGGCACCGCCGTCACCGTGCAGGCGATGGTGTTCGGCAACATGGGCGACACGTCGGCGACGGGCGTCGCCTTCACGCGCGACCCCGCCAGCGGCGAACGGCGCTATTACGGCGAGTATCTGGTGAACGCGCAGGGCGAGGACGTGGTCGCCGGGATCCGCACGCCGCATTACCTCACCCGCTCCGCCCGCGAGGAGGCGGGCGCCAGAGGCCTCTCGATGGAAGAGGCGATGCCGGAGGTGTTCGCCGAGCTGGCGCAGATGTTCGACCGGCTGGAAAACCACTACCGCGACTGCCAGGACATCGAATTCACGGTGCAGGAAGGGCGGTTGTGGCTGTTGCAGACGCGCACCGGCAAGCGCACCGCGAAAGCCGCGCTGAAGATGGCCTGCGACATGGTCGACGAAGGGCTGATCACCAGCGACGAGGCGATCCTGCGCGTCGATCCGGCGATCCTCGACCAGCTTCTGCACCCGACGCTCGATCCGGCGGCTCCGCGCGACATCATCGCCGTCGGGCTGCCGGCGTCGCCGGGTGCGGCGTCGGGGGCGCTGGTGCTCGACAGTGAAACCGCTGCCGAGCGCGCGGCGCGCGGCGAGGATGTGATTCTGGCTCGAGTCGAGACTTCGCCCGAAGACATCGCCGGGATGCATGCATCGCGCGGTATCCTGACGGCGCGCGGCGGCATGACCAGCCATGCCGCAGTCGTCGCGCGCGGCATGGGGCGGCCCTGCGTGTCGGGCGCGGGCACGGTTTCCATCGATCTGGAAAGCCGGACGCTGAAGGTCGGCGCGAAATCCTGGCCCGAAGGAACGATCCTGACGCTGGACGGTGCCAGCGGCGAAGTCATGCTGGGGCGGGTCGCCACCGTCGAGCCGGAACTGTCGGGGGATTTCGCGCGGCTGATGGGCTGGGCCGATGTGCACCGGCGCATGAAGGTGCGCGCAAACGCCGAAACGCCCGAGGACTGCACGACCGCCAATCGCTTCGGCGCCGAGGGGATCGGCCTTGCCCGCACCGAACATATGTTCTTCGGCCACGAGCGCATCGTGCATGTGCGGGCAATGATCCTGTCGCCCGACGTCTCTGGCCGCCGCGCCGCGCTGGAGCAGCTTCTGCCCGCCCAGCGTTCGGATTTTGCGCAGATCTTCGCCATCATGGGCGAGCGGCCGGTGACGATCCGGTTGCTCGATCCGCCGCTGCATGAGTTTCTGCCGACGCGCGACGCCGAGATGCAGGAAGTCGCCGATGCGACGGGCATGGCGGTTTCGGCCGTCCGCCGCCGGGTCGCCGAACTGCATGAATCGAACCCGATGCTGGGGCATCGCGGCTGCCGGCTGCTGATCGCCTACCCTGAAATCATCGAGATGCAGGCGCGCGCCAT
>NZ_DBNHFX010000136.1:0-2797 GCF_057137845.1 Sandaracinobacteroides sp.
GCCAGATCGCCGAAGGTGACGATCATGTCGCCACCATCGGAGAAAACCGCAAACTGCTGGTGTTCCCGCTGACGATGCTGCCGGAAATGACCCGTGGGCAGGGCGTCGCGCTGCAAAAATACAAGGACGGTGGACTTTCCGATGCCATCACACTGAAGCTTGCTGACGGCCTTAGCTGGAAACTGCAGGGAGACAGCGGCCGGACGAGGACGGAAACCGACCTCGCGCCGTGGCTTGGCACACGCGCCGGCGCCGGGCGGCTGCCGCCGCAGGGATTTCCAAAGGACAACCGGTTCCGTTGACCGTCGATCCGCAATCGACACTCGTTTCCCGCTCAATGCCCTTCCGTGCTGGAACATGCATCATCGATTCCGGATTCGGGGAATTGCCGGGCAGGCCCGCCCCGTAAGACGGCGCACGGATTGTCGATATTCCGTCGAAAAGGCAACCGTGCAATAAGCGCATCAAGGAATGGAGGGAAGGCATCATGCCCGCACTGTTTGCCGCCTGCCTTGCTTCGGCGCCGGCTGCTGCCGATAACAACTGGCGCTTCAATGCTGTGCCCTATGTCTGGGCGAGCGGCATGGAAGGCAGGGCATCGCACGACGCCCTGCCCCGGAATATCATCATAAGTGCGCCGCCACGCAAGATTTTGCGCAATCTGGATATTGCCGCAATGGCGGCATTCGAAGGCCGCAAGGGTCGTTGCGGCTTCCTGGTGGATGGCCTCTATGCCAGGCTGTCCTCCGATGCACGGGTGCCGATGGTCGGGCTTCCAGTCTCCCTCGGGTCCACCACATTCACTTTCATGGTGGCGCCGCAATACCGGATCGTCGAGGATTCTGCCGGCTCGCTCGATCTCATCGCCGGGGTGCGTTACTGGTCGATCAAATCCCGGATAAGCTATCAGGCTCCGCCGGGCATGCCGCTGCCGCCTCCCATACCTCCGGCCTATAGTGCCGAGGAACAGGCAAGCTGGGTGGACGCGATGGTTGGTGCCAAGGCCATGGTTCGCCTTACGCCCGCCCTTTCGCTGAACGCCCATGGAATGCTGGGAGCCGGCGGCTCCAGCCTCTCGTCGGATGCACTGGTCGCAGCGGGTGTGAACCTCAACCAGTCCACGTCGCTGCTGGCCGGATACCGCCACATGAGCTACAATTACCGGAAAGACGGCTTCAGCATGAACAACGCCCTGCACGGTCCAGCCTTGGGCCTGAGCATCCGCTTCTGATCGGCTTTTCAGATTTTTTGATACGGAAAAAAACAGAATATGCGCAGAATCATGCTCACCCTGGCTATTTCGACCTTGGCGATGGTGGCATCCCCGGCGGCGGCCGACACATTATTCCGCAACGTGCGCGTGTTCGATGGTACGTCGCCCGACCTTTCGGCGCCTGTAAATGTGCTGGTGCGCGGCAACAGGGTGGCCGCCATCGGCCCCGGTGTTACCGCACCGGGCGCAACCCTGGTGGAAGGACGCGGCCGCACCCTGATGCCCGGCCTGATCGACGTCCATGTGCACCTGACCTTCGGCGCGCTCAGCAATGCGGATCTGATGGCGCCCGACCTGACCCCTGCCAAGGCAGAGGCCGCCGCAGCCGCGAATGCGAAAGCCATGTTGCTGCGCGGCTTCACCGCCGTGCGCGACATGGGCGGGCCGGTGTTCGGGCTGAAGGCCGGGATCGACGCCGGGAAATATGTCGGCCCGCGCATCTGGCCATCGGGCGCCGTTATCAGCCAGACATCAGGGCACGGCGATTTCCGCCTGCCCAGCGAACAGTCCCGCCGCTTTTTCGGCAAGCCTGCGCGCGCGGAGTTGCTGGGCGCCACCTTCATTGCCGACGGGCGAGACGAAGTGCTGACCGCCACGCGCGAAAACCTGCGTTTCGGAGCCAGCCAGATCAAGCTGATGGCCGGCGGCGGATCCTCGTCGGAATATGACCCGATCGACGTGACCCAGTATCTGCCCGAGGAACTGTCGGCGGCCGTGGCCGCCGCCGAGGACTGGGGCACCTATGTCGCGGTGCACGCCTATACGCCGCGCGCGGTCCGCCGGGCGCTGGATGCGGGGGTAAAAAGCATCGAGCACGGGCAGTTGCTGGACGATGCGACCATCCGCTACATCCGCGAAAAGGGCGCTTGGCTTTCATTGCAGAACCTGCCGCCGCCGCTGCCGTCAGACCCGCCCGAGCGCAAGGCCAAGAAGGCCGATGTGGCGGCCGGCTCGGATAAGGCCTGGGCTTCGGCCAAGGCCAATGGCGTGCGGCTGGCATGGGGGACGGACTTCCTTTTCCGCCCCGAGGAAAACAGCCAGCAGAACGCCTTCATCCTGAAACTGACGAAGTGGTTCACCCCGGCGGAAATCCTGAAACTGGTCACGCATGACAATGCGCAACTGCTGGCGCTGTCGGGCCTGCGCGCGCCCTATCAGGGCGAGTTGGGCGTGGTGAAGGAAGGCGCACTGGCCGACCTTATTCTGGTGAACGGCAACCCGATGGCCAACCTGAGGCTGATCGCCGACCCGGAAGCGAATTTCGATGTCATCATGAAGGATGGCGTGTTCCAGAAGGGTGCGCCATCCCGGTAAGAATGTTCCTGCTGCTAGCCGGGCTGCTGGCTACCCCTGCCCTTGCGCAGGCCGTTGCGCCACATGCTCCAGTGGCCGACACACGCCCCTATCCCCTGACGAACACCGAAGTTGTCCGCATTCCGGCAAAGGCACTGGGGCGCGACTATGATTATGTCGTCACGCTGCCGTTCGGATATGCCGCCAACCCGGATCGCAAATACCCGGTGC
>NZ_DBNHFX010000137.1:0-18379 GCF_057137845.1 Sandaracinobacteroides sp.
ACCGAGGCGCCGACCGCGCACCGCCGCGAGCAGGCGCGCGAAAAGGGCGACCGCCCGGCTTCGCGCGAACTGGCAACGGCGCTTGCCGGGGGCGCAGCGGCGATGTGGCTGTGGGCGGAAGCGCCGCGCTTCGGCGCGGGCTTGCGCCGGTCGCTGCACGACGCGCTGGCCTTCGGCCACGCCGAGGTGGTGGACTTCCGCCCGGTGGACGCGCTGGCCTCCATGCTGTGGCCGCTAGCCCGGCCGCTCGGCGTGCTGGCACTGCTGGTGCTGGTGGCCGCCATAGCGGGGCAGGCGGCAACCGGCGGCGCCGGCTTCACTCCTGCCAACCTTGCGCCCGACTGGAAGCGCCTGAACCTAATGGCAGGCCTGAAACGGCTGTTCGGAAGCCGCAGCCTTGTCGAACTGGCCAAGGCCATCGGCAAGACGGGCATTCTTGCTGCCATTTCCTGGCATGTGATTGCCGGCGCGATGCCGATGCTGGCGGGGTTGGCGGCGATGCCGCTCGATCGCGCAATCCAGAGTTGTGCCGATATCGCGTTGCGGCTGGTGCTGCTGCTGGGGCTGGGGCTGGCGCTGATCGGGGCGATCGACGTGCCGTTGCAGATCAGGATGTGGCTGCAACGCCTGCGCATGACCAAACAGGACATCCGGGATGAAATGAAACAGCAGGAAGGTTCAGCAGAAGTGCGCCACGCGCTGCGGCGGATGGCGCGCGAAAGCCTGAAACGCGCCAATCGTTCGGCGATGGCCGATGCAACCGTCGTCGTCACCAACCCGACACATTTTGCGATCGCCCTGCGTTATTGCCCCGGAGACGACAGCGCGCCGACGATCGTTGCACGCGGGCGCGGTGTGGTGGCGCAGGCGATCCGCGAACTGGCCGCCGAACAGGGGGTGGCGGTGCTGTCCTATCCGTCCGTCGCACGCGCGCTTTATTTCACCGGGCGTGTCGGGCAGTCGATCCGGCCCGATCTGTATGCAGCCGTCGCCACCATCCTTGCGTTCGTGCTGCGGGTGAGCGGCTCGGCAGTGCGGCCGCCCGATGCCGAAGCCCCGGAAACCGCCCTGTTCGACGAACATGGCCGCATGGTCTCCGCCCGCTGAACGACGTATCTGCCCGCAACGGGTTTTCAACTGCGTCCGTCCTTGGCACAAGGCCGCGCATGTTGCCTCGCTGGCTTGCCGCCCTTGTCCTTCTGCTGCTTGCGCTGCCTGCAAACGCCGTCGCGGTAGCGGGGAACATCCGCCTCGTGCCGACTGCCGATGGCGTGACGGTTCGCCTTGCGCTTTCCGAACCGCTTGCTGCGGCGCCACAGGCATTCGCGCTTGCCGGGCCGATGCGCTGGGCGATCGATCTTGATCAGGCGTCGTCGCTGCGGCGCGAAGTGGAAGGCGAAGGCGGCGCGCGCGCGGCGCGGGTTTCGCAGTTCGATCCGGAAACCGTGCGCGTCGTCGTCGATCTGGAACAGCCGATGGAACTGGTGTCGGCAACGCAGGGGCGCGACCAGGTGCTGGAACTGCGGCTGCGGCGCACCGATCAGGCAGCGTTCGCGCGGCTGGTGCGCAAGGGCAAAACCCGGATTGCCGCATTCCATCAGGAAGCACCCCGCGCCGTTGCCCCCGGCCCCGCACCCGCGACCGACCTTGCAGCCGACAGCGCCGCGCGGATGGATACGGTGGAAGCCGCCCTTGCGCGCGCCAGCGAGGCGCTGCAACCATCTGCCCCGCCGCCAGCGGCAGCAGCGAAAACGCCGGTCCCGCCGGTCGACCTGAGGGTCGACAAAAGCGTGCAGGCGGCAGCCCCGCCGGAACGCCGCCCCGAAGCGACGGCACACGCAAGGCCACCGCGCCGCAACCGCTATGTGGTGGTGCTGGATGCCGGCCACGGCGGCACCGATCCGGGCGCTCCATCGGCCAACGGCGGCGCCGAAAAAGACGTGACGCTGGCGATCGTTCGCGCTGCCAAAGCCGCGATCGAACGCAGGGCGCGGTCGAAAGGCGTGCCGATCGATGTGCGGCTGACGCGCGACGATGATTATTTCGTGACACTTGGCGGCCGGGTCAGGAAAGCGCGCGACTGGAAGGCCGATCTGTTCGTCTCGGTCCATGCCGACAGCGCCGCCAACGCGGGTGCTCGGGGCGCGTCGGTCTATACGCTTTCAGAAACCGCGTCCGACCGCGAAGCCGCAAGGACCGCCGCCAAGGAGAACCGCGCCGACCTCATCGCCGGAGTCGACCTGAGCGGCGAGAACCGCGAAGTCGCCGGCATCCTCGTCGATCTTGGGATGCGCGATTCGATGAACGCCAGCGCCGATTTCGCCGAAATGCTGCAAGACGGGCTGGAACCCGAGGGCGTGCGCTTTCGCAGCCAGTTCCACCATTTCGCCAATTTTCAGGTGCTGCGAAACCTGGGGGTTCCGGCCGTGCTGCTGGAAACCGGCTATCTGTCGAACGCCGACGATGCGGATTACCTGTCGTCGCGAAAGGGGCAGCAGGCAATCGCCAACGGCATCGCCGACACTGTGGTCAGGTATCTGGGCCAGCGCTGAATCCGGGGAGGATGGTGCCGGGCCGGCGAAACGTCAGTCCGCGCCAACCGCAGTCTGGCAGAAGCGCACGCATTCGCATCGGATGTGGGCGCGATCTTTGTCGGTTGCATCAGGGGCGAGATACTGGCGCATCGCTTCGCCGACGGTTGCAAACACCAGTTGCGCCATCAGCGTGCGATCAGTCGGCGGATCGCCACGTTCCACGGCCAGCGCATCCAGATGTGCCTTGGTCCAGTCGACGATGATTTCGCGCGACGCCTGGTAGAATGGCTCGGCCTCGGGGCTGGATTTGCGGAACTCGGCGCTGGCTGAACATGCGCCCTCGGCCTTTGCTTCCTCCCACAGGTTGTTCGCTTCGCAAAAATCAAAGCAGCGGTTCATGCTGATTTCATAGGTCAGCGATCCCAGCGGCTCGTCACCCTGCATCGCCGCCACCAGCTTCTGCCCGTGCAGCCGCCCGAGTTCCGTCAGCAGCCCGTTCTTCGAGCCGAAATGGTAGAAGATCGAGCCTTCCGAAACATCGGCCTGCGCTGCGATATCGGCGGTGCCGGTGCCGCTGTAACCGCGCGTTCCGAACAACAGATAGGCTGCTTCCAGAATACGGGCGCGGGTTTCGGCCGCATCGTAACGGCGCACCTTGCCGTCGCCTTCGGCCCGGGCGGGCCTGCCGCGCGCGCGCTTTTGCGCAGCGGGCTTGCGATCGTGCTGGTCGGCAGTGTCGGATCGGGTGGCCACTGCTGCTGTCGTCCTTCCTTTCTTCCCCGCGCGCCATCTATGCGCGAAAACTGAGTGACAGTCAAAAGATGTGACGAATTGCGCCCTGCGAAGCGCACCGCTAGGGTGCCGCCGTGCTACCGGGCTGGACTGACCGCTTTTTCTGGACGGGCGACAATGTGCGCCTGCACTACCGCGACTATCCCGGCGCCGACGATCGTCCCGCCCTGCTGTGCGTGCCCGGCCTTACCCGCAACGCCCGCGACTTCGATGCCTTCGCTGCCCGCTTCGCGCCACGCCATCGGGTGCTGACCGCCAGCCTGCGCGGGCGTGGCGAATCGGGCTATGCACGCGACCCGCTGACCTATGTGCCGCTGACCTATCTGCAGGACCTCAGCCTGCTGCTCGATGATGCAGGCGTCAGCCGCGTCGTCCTCGTCGGCACGTCGCTTGGCGGGCTGATCGGAATGCTGCTGGGCGCAACCCGCGAAGCGCGGCTTGCCGGGCTGGTGCTGAACGACGTCGGCCCCGAGATGGAGGCTGCGGGCCTCGATCGCGTGCGCAACCAGTTGGGGCGCGGCGGCAACTGGGCAAGCTGGCTGATCGCCGCGCGCGAAGTCGCCCGCCGGCAGGCCGAAATCTACCCCGGATGGTCGCTCGAACAATGGCTGACGCACACCAAGCACCTGTGCCGCATCAGCCGCGAAGGCCGGATCGTATGGGATTATGATCCTGAAATCGCTGCGCCTTTCCAGCTTCCCAACAATAGCGGCAATGCCGGGGCGCTGGACTTGTGGCTGGCACTCGAGGGGATGGGAAGCCTGCCGCTGCTGTCGATTCGCGGCGACCGGTCGGATATTCTGTCGGCTGAAGGGCAGGCGATGCTGGCAAGGCGCCTGCCGGGGCTGCAAACGGCGGTGGTGGCGAATGTCGGCCACGCGCCTACGCTGGAGGAACCGGAATCCATCGCCGCGCTGGAAGGGTTTCTGGCAGCTATCGGCTAGCCGGACAGCCCGCCATCAAAGCCCGATGCACAGATATTTCATCTCGAGATATTCATCCAGTCCGTGGCGCGAACCCTCGCGGCCGATGCCCGACTGCTTCACGCCGCCGAACGGCGCGACTTCGGTGCTGAGGATGCCGGTGTTGATGCCCACCATGCCATAATCCAGCGCCTCGGCCATGCGGAACACGCGCGACAGGTCGCGGCCGTAGAAATAGGATGCGAGGCCATATTCGGTCGCGTTGGCGGCGGCGATCACCTCGGCGTCGGTGGCGAAGCGGAATACCGGCGCGACCGGCCCGAAGGTTTCTTCGGTCGCCAACAGCATCGACGACGTGACCCCGGTGACGAGTGCCGGCGAAAGGAATGTGCCGCCACGGCGTTCGCCGCCTGCCACCAGCGTCGCGCCCTTTGCTACGGCGTCGGCGATGTGCTGCTCGGTTTTCTCGACTGCGGCAATGTCGATCATCGGGCCGACGTCGGTACCCGGCGCCGCGCCGTCGCCCACACGCAGCCCGGCGATGCGGGCCGCCAGCTTCGCCACGAATGCGTCATGCACGCCGTCCTGCACATAGATGCGGTTGGCGCAGACACAGGTCTGGCCCGCATTCCGGAACTTCGAGGCGATCGCCCCTTCGACCGCTGCATCGAGGTCTGCGTCGTCGAGCACGATGAACGGTGCGTTGCCGCCCAGTTCCAGGCTGACCTTCTGGATGTTCTGCGCGGCAGCGGCATATAGCTGGCGGCCAATTTCGGTGCTGCCGGTGAAGCTGATTTTCCGCACCACCGGGTTGCCGGTGAATTCCGCTGCAATCGCCGAGGCACTGCCGGTGATGACCGAAAGCAGACGCGGGTCCAGCCCGGCTTCCTCGGCAAGGATCGCCAGCGCAACCGCCGACAGCGGCGTCGCTGTTGCCGGCTTGATGATCATCGGGCAGCCCGCAGCCAGCGCCGGTCCGGCCTTGCGGGTGATCATGGCAGCAGGGAAGTTCCACGGCGTGATGGCCGCCGTCACCCCGATCGGCTGTTTCAGCACCAGAATGCGCCGGTCGGCGGCGAACGGCGGGATCACTTCGCCATAGGCGCGCTTGCCTTCTTCGGCGAACCATTCGATGAAGCTGGCCGCATAGGCGATTTCGCCCATGGATTCCGCCAGAGGCTTGCCCTGCTCGGCGGTCATGATGGCGGCAAGATCTGCCTGGTTCGCCATGATCAGCTCGAACCATCGGCGCAACACCTGCGCCCTGGCCTTGGCCGTAAGCGCCGCCCATTCCGGCATGGCGTCGGCGGCCGCCGCAATCGCCTCGGCCGCTTCGGCGCGGCCAAAGCGCGGCACGTGCGCCAGCACTTCGCCGGTGGCGGGATTGGTGACGGCGATGCCGTCGGCGGTGGCGTCGATCCAGCGACCGGCGATCAGGTTGGCGCCGCGCAGCAGGCCGGGCCGTTGAAGCGAAAGAGGCATGGTTGCACGATGCGCGCTGGCTGGCTGGCGCGCAAGCCCGGCAGCCGCCTGCTATTCGGCGGGCTTGTGGTCGATCGCGTGTGCGCCGGATTCGGTTTCGGTTTCGGTTTCGGTTTCGGTTTCGGATTCCGCTGGGGCCGTCGCCGGGTTCCCCATGAACCGGATCGCCAGCAGGCTGATTTCGTAAAGCAGCACCAGCGGCACCGCCAGCAGCAATTGTGAAACCACGTCGGGCGGCGTGAACACGGCGGCGATGATGAAGGCCGCAACGATGAAATAGCGGCGGAAACCCAGCAACTGCTCGCGGCTGACGATCCCCGAACGATGCAGCAGCATCAGCAGCACCGGCAGCAGGAACGCCAGCCCGAAGGCAAACAGGAACTGCATGATGAAGCTGAGATATTCACCGACCGAGGGCAGCGCCTGCTGGCTGACCCCGCTGTTGCCCAGATCACCCTGAAACCCCAGCAGAAACCTGAGGGCCGTCGGCACCGCGATGAAATAGGCAAAGCATGCGCCCAGCGCGAACAGGAACGGCGTCGCCAGCAGGAACGGCAGCAGCGCGCGCTTTTCCTGCCGGTAAAGACCCGGTGCGACGAACCTCCACAATTGTGTCGCGACGACGGGAAAGCTCAGCATCAGCGCGCCGAAGAAGGCCACGCGCACCTGCACGAAAAACGCCTCGAACACCTGCGTGAAGATCACCTTGTCCTGCCCGGCGGCGGCCAGCGGCCGCACCAGCAGTGCGAAGATTTCCTTGGCGAAAGCAAAGCACAGGAAAAACGCCACCATGATCGCGCCCACCGACCACAACAGCCGGGTGCGCAACTCGATCAGATGTTCGAGAAGCGGCGCCTTGGTGTCGTCGATGTCCTTCACGGAAGCGGCCTTGATTCAGGCGGCACGATTTCAGGCGGTTCGGTTTCTGGTGTCGCGGTTTCTGGGGGCGCGATTTCTGGGGGCGCGATTTCTGGCGCCTGCTGCACGTCTGCCGCCGGCGCCGGATCGGTGGCGCCGCTGCCTGCATCGGGCGTCGCCTCCATGATCCGGCGGTTCTGTTCCGCCCACTGCTTTTCCATTTCCTCAAGCTCGGCCTGGCGCATCATCTCGTCGAAGCCCGAGCGCAGGTGCCGCGTCATGGCGCGCGCCTTGCCGGTATAGCGCCCGACCACGCGCAACGCGTTCGGCAGGTCTTTCGGGCCGATGACGACCAGCGCCACGACCGCGATCAGCAGCAGTTCGGTTCCACCGATATCGAACATCGCGCCTGCGCCCTGCCGATGGCCGCCGCGTCAGCGGGGCGTATGCTCGGCGTTGGGTGTCGGCGTCTCGGCGGGCTGGTGCGTCACCTGCTGCGGTGGCACTGCGGCCGGCGGCGGCGCAGCCGGCTTGTTCTCCTCGTCGGCGAGGCCCTTCTTGAACGAATTGATGCCCTTCGCCAGATCGCCCATCATTTCGGAAATGCGGCCCTTGCCGAAAAGCAGCATCACGATGAGGGCGACGATGACCCAGTGCCAGATACTCATGCTGCCCATGGTCGTTCCTCCTCCATCCGGCCGGACGGTGCCGGCGCGCGCCTTATCTAGTCGTTCGGTTGATCGGGCGCCAGTGCGGCGCCCTGCGATTGCGCCCCTTCGGGCATCGGGTCCAGCAGCCCGGCTGCCTTCAGTTCGGCAAGTCCGGGCAGATCGCGGCGGCTTTCCAGCCCGAAATGGGCAAGGAATGTTCCCGTGCTTGCATATTGCATCGGCCGGCCGGGACTTTCGCGCCGCCCGGCCGGTCGCACGAACCCGGCTTCCATCAACGTGTCCAGGGTGCCGCGCGCCGTCTGCACGCCACGGATTTCCTCGATATCGGCGCGGGTGACGGGTTCGTGATAGGCGATGATCGCCAGCGTCTCGAGCGCGGCCCGCCCCAGCTTTTTCGGCACTTCGCGCGCGCGTTCCAGAACCGACGCACAGTCGGGCGCGGTCTGGAACAGGAAGCGGCCGCCACGTTCCACCAGATTCACCCCGCGCACTGCATAATCGGCGGTCAGCCGCTCCAGCGCGGCGCCCAGATCGCCTTCGCCCGCATAGGCGCGGATGTCCGACGGCGCCAGTGGTTCGGCGGCGGCGAAGATCACCGCCTCGACGCGGCGGGCATAGTCCGCCGGGTCGCCGTCAGTCGACATCGTCGACGTCGGCCTTCTCGCCAGTCACGCGCTGCGACAGTGCGGCGGCCATGAACGGGTCCAGTTCGCCGTCCAGCACGTCCTGCGGCGAGGTGCTGGTAAGACCGGTGCGCAGATCCTTCACCAGTTGGTAGGGTTGCAGCACATAGGATCGGATCTGGTGCCCCCAGCCGATATCGGTCTTGGTGGCGTTCACCGCGTTCGCCTCGGCCTCGCGGCGTTGCAGTTCGGCCTCGTACATGCGGGCGCGCAGCATCTTCCACGCCGTCGCCCGGTTCTTGTGCTGCGACCGCTCGGTCTGGCAGGCGACGACGATCCCCGTCGGCAGATGGGTGATGCGCACCGCCGAATCGGTGGTGTTGACGTGCTGGCCGCCGGCGCCCGATGCGCGATAGGTGTCGATCCGGCAGTCGGCTTCCTTGATGTCGATCTCGATCGAATCGTCGATTTCCGGATACACCCAGACGCTGGCGAAGCTGGTGTGCCGCCGCGCCGATGAATCATAGGGGCTGATCCGAACAAGCCGGTGCACGCCGCTTTCGGTTTTCGCCCAGCCGAACGCGCCTTCACCCTTCAGCAGGATGGTCGCCGACTTGATGCCCGCCTGTTCGCCGGCGTTATAGTCGATCAGTTCCACCTTGAAGCCGCGCCGCTCGCCCCAGCGCATGTACATGCGTTGCAGCATCTCGGCCCAGTCCTGGCTTTCCGTGCCGCCGGCGCCTGAATTGATTTCGACGAAGCTGTTCAGGCCGTCCGCTTCTCCCGAGAGCAGGGCCTCGACCTTGTCATGCTCGGCGCGGACGGCAAGCTCTGCAAGCGCGGCGACGCCTTCGTCGGCCAGTGCCTCGTCGCCTTCGGCTTCGGCAAGTTCGATCAGCTCGACGGTGCCGGTCAGCTCGTCCTCGATGCGGCGGGTGGCGGTGATCGCTTCATCGAGCTTGCGCCGCTCGCGCATCAGTTCCTGCGCGGCCTTCGGGTCGTTCCACAGCGCCGGGTCTTCGGCGCGGTGGTTCAACTGGTCCAGTTTCTGGAGTGCGCGATCCCAGTCAAAGAAACCTCCTCAGCAGGGCAAGCGCCTGCTGGATGCTGTCGACATGATTCTGGGCTTCTGCACGCATGGCGGGCCTCCTAGGCGGAGGGGGCCGCCGACTGCAAGCCCTTTTGGGCGCCATGCCGGCGCCAGACCGTCAGCCGGAACAGCAGGAAGCCGATCCCGGCCGCTGCCGCAAGTGCGGCATGCAGCAGCCAGAAGCTGGTTGCATCCATCGTCGTCAGCAAACCGCCGATCCTGCCCACCAGCCAGTTCCCGGCGGAAAACGAAAGATAATACAGCCCGATCACCGTTGCATTCAAAGCCGCAGGCGCAACGCGCGCGAACAGCGCCAGCGTTACCGGCATGATGTTGGCGAACCCGATCGAGTTCAGCACATGGAACAATACCGGCAGCGCCAGCCCGATTTTGGCATCGGGCGCCCGCGTGGCCGCCGCAAAGGCCAGCACCAGCATTCCGGAAGTGGTGAACAGGCTGCCGATCAGGATCTTGCCGATTTCGTCGGGTTCGGTGCGCCGCTTGCCCCACCAGCGCCAGAACAGCGCCACGCCCGCCAGAAACGACACCGAGACGATCGCGTCGAGGGTAACGAGCCATGTTGTCGGCAGGCGCCGCCCGGCAAACGACAGGTCGAACACGGAATCGCCCCACACCAGATAGGCGTTGAATATCTGGTTGTTCGGAATGATGGCGATCGCCATCACCGGGATCAGCAGCAAAAGCCCCGCCGTCTGCTTCCATTCGGCGGGCGAAAGCCGGATGCCGCTGCCGCCGCGACGCAGTGGCGGATCGGGCGGCAGGTGCCTGGTGCCCGCCAGATAGACGCACAGCCCGATCAGCATGCCGACGCCTGCCGCGCCGAAACCCCAGTGCCAGCCCACCTTTTCGCCCAGCGTGCCAACGATCAGCGGCGCTGCGATCACCCCGCCGTTGATGCCCAGATAAAAGATCTGGAACGCATCGGCGCGGCGATTGTCGTCAGGCCCATACAGCCCGCCGACCTGGCTGGCGATGTTGCCCTTGAACAGCCCGGTGCCGACGATCAGGCACAACAGCGCCAGCAGGAACGCCGGTTCGAAGGCCATCAGGAAATGCCCGGCCGCCATGGTGACGGCACCCAGCAGCACCGTCAGCCGCCGACCCAGCAGCCGGTCGGCGATCAGCCCGCCGGCAATCGGGGTAAGATAGACCAGCGACGTGTACAGCCCGAACACCGCTGAAGCGAGCGGCTGGCCTTCGAGACCGCCCAGCGCCGCCTGCAACGGCCGCAACATCCATACCTGTTCCAGATTGCCCGGCAGCAGCAGGTATTTCACCATATACAGCACCAGCAGCGCCTGCATGCCGTAAAACGAGAAGCGCTCGAACGCTTCCGAGAAGGACAGGTAGCCCAGCCCCTTGGGGTGGCCCAGAAAGGCGCTGTCCGCCCGGTCGGCTGCTGTTTCGGTCAATAGATTCCCCCCTGCTGGCGAAGGAACTCGCTGTCGGACTTCACCCGCACGCCGGTTTCCGCCGGTTGCAGGGCCTTCAGTTCATCCGACCGGCGATAGATGCGGCGCGGTTCCGCATCGGCCTTGAACGCCTCCCAGATGACGGCGGGCTTTGGCTGGTCCATCGACGGGAACGTGCCATAGACCCGCTGCCCCGACCGCCGGTCGATGCGGACCATGCGGATGCCGGCGGGCGCAAGAAACGGGTCGGGTTCGGGCGGGCGGTCGTGGAAGGCGTCGGCGTAGAACTGCTTCCAGATCGGTGCGGCAAAGGTGCCGCCCTGCACGCCGCCCAGATTGCGGGGCTTGTCATAGCCGATATACAGCCCGGCCACGACGTGCGGCGTGCCGCCCACGAACCAGACATCGCGCGGGCCGGTGGTGGTGCCGGTCTTGCCGGCGATCGGCACCTCCAGCGAACGCAGGGTGGTGGCGGTGCCGCGCTGGACGACGCCCTCCATCATGTGCGTCACCTGATAGGCGGTGCGCGCATCCATCACCTGCCGCCGGTTGTCGGCGGGGCGCGGCATCGGCTGCCCCTGCCAGCGGGTGGTGTTGCACCCCTCGCACGGGCGGTCGTCGGCGCGCCAGATCACCCGGCCGTTGCGGTCCTGCACCAGGTCGAACAGCACCGGCTCGACGCCCTTGCCGTTGTTCAGCAGGGTGGAATAGGCGTTCACCAGCCGCATCGGCGTGGTTTCGCCCGCACCAAGCGCGATCGCCAGCACCGGCTGATAATTGCCGATGCCCAGATCCTTCGCCAGCTTCACCACATTCTTCATGCCGGAATTATAGGCGATGCGGATCGTCATCAGGTTGCGCGATTGTTCGAGGCCCCAGCGCATGGTCTGCGCGCCCGCATGGCCGCCGCCGTAATTGCGGAAGCATTTGGTGCCCAGCGCGCGCGACTGGAACACGCAATAGGGCGCGTCGGCAACGATGGTGGCAGGCGTCATGCCGTTGTCGAGGCCGGTTGCATAAACGAACGGCTTGAAGCTGGATCCGGGCTGCCGCATCGCCTGCGTCGCGCGGTTGAAACTGGAACCGCGCACGTCGAAGCCGCCGACCATCGCCAGCACCCGCCCGGTCTGCGGTTCCTGCACGACCATGGCGCCCGACACCTCGGGGATCTGCCGCAGCGCATAGCTGCTGCCGGATATGCGCGAAACCGCCACCACATCGCCCACCTTCAGCAGTTGCGCTGCCGGCTTGCCGTCGCGCTGGCGGGCGGCGTCGCCGTTCGCCATGAAGCCGGTGCGGCCATCGGTCAGCCCGATCCTGAGACCGCCTTCCTGCCGGGCCAGCACGACCGCCGAGCGCCATTGCGGATAGCCGACCCCGACGTTCGCCGAACGCAGCCGCGACACCCAGCCTTCGCCGGTTTCGATATGCGTGACCGGCCCGCGCCATGCGCGGCCGCTGTCATAGCGGATCAGCCCGTCGCGCAGCGCCTTTTCGGCGGCCGCCTGGATCACCGGGTCGATCGTCGTCCGCACCCACAGGCCGCCCGCATAGACGCTGTTCGGCCCGGCGTCGGCATCCTCGCCGAAGCGTTCGATCAACTGGCGGCGCACCTCCTCGATGAAATAGCCGCCCACCGCCGACTGTAACGACGCAGCACCCCCGCCGGGCACTTCGATCGGCGTCGCCTTCAGCGCATTGGCTTCGGCCTCGGTCAGGAAGCCGTTATTGGCCATTTCGCCAAGCACATAATTGCGCCGTTCCATCGCCCGCTTGTAGTTCGACGCCGGATTATAGGCCGAGGGTGCTTTCAGCAGCCCGGCCAGCAGCGCTGCTTCCTCAGGGCGCAGTTCGGCTGCCGGCTTGTCGAAATAGGCCTGCGACGCCGCCTCGATGCCATAGGCGTTGCGGCCCAGAAACACCTCGTTCAGATAGAGTTCGAGGATCTGCTCCTTGGTGAACAGGCTTTCGATCCGCCACGCCAGAATCGCCTCGCGCGCCTTGCGCGCCAGCGAGACTTCGTTGGTCAGCAGCAGGTTCTTGGCGACTTGCTGGGTGATGGTCGAGGCGCCGACCGGCCGCCTGTCGGTGCCGAGCGAGCGGAGATTGGTGAGGACCGCCCGCGCGATCCCGGCATAATCCAGCCCGGAATGCTGAAAGAAGCTCTTGTCTTCGGCGGATGTCACTGCCTCGATCACCACGGGCGGGATTTCGGCATAGGGCAGATAGATGCGCCGTTCGCGCGCGAAACTGTGGAACGGCGTGCCGTCGGATGCGCGCAGCATGGTCGGCAGCGGCGGCTGGTAATTGGCAAGGCTCGCGGCGTCGGGAAGGCCGCGCCCCACCAGAAGCCACAGCAGCGCGATCGCCGCCAGCCCGCCGCCGCCAAGCACGGCGATCACGATGCGCGCGCGCCTTGGCACCCGCTCCCACATGGCTTTCAGGCGTTCGGCGAACCTTGCGAACGGGCCGTTCGCGGCCTGCTTCGGTGCTTCCGTGGCGGACTCCATCGCGCCCCTTTAGCGCCGGTTCGCAAGCTGCAACAGGAAAAAGACGCCCGCAGCCGGGGGTGGCAAACAGGGATTGCCTGTGCTTTAGGCTGAAGGGGATGGCAGAACCGGATTCCAGGATTGTCGCGGTCGAGCTGGATGAGCGGACGGTCATCTGGCGCAACGCCGACGTCGAACAGGAACGCCGCGTCGCCATCTTCGACCTGCTGGAAGGCAATATGTTCCGCCCGGTCGAGGTTGCGGGCGAAGGGCCGTGGCGGCTCGTCCTCAGGGTCGAGGATGGCCGTCTGGCGATGGATCTGCGCGAAGAGGGCGGCTCCGCCGAAGGATCTGTGCTGCTGGGGCTGGCCCCCTTCCGCCGGGTGGTGCGTGAATATTTCGCCATCTGCGACAGTTATTACAAGGCCATCCGCAACGCTTCCCCCAGCGCCATCGAGACGATCGACATGGCGCGGCGCGGAATTCACAATTCGGCAGCCGAACTGTTGATCGAGCGCCTTGACGGGCGCGTCGAGATGGACTTCGACACCGCACGCCGGCTGTTCACGCTGATCTGCGTGCTGCACATCCGGCAATAGGTCAGGCGGCAATAGGTCAGGCGGCAATAGGGCAGGCAATTTCGGGCAACGGCATGTCTGCCCACAACGGGACGAGAGGATGATCATGGGCGTGATGCCGGATAGCTGGATCCGCGAGCGGGCGCTGCGCGACGGGATGATCGAACCATTCGTCGAGGCGCAGAAGCGCGACGGCTGCATATCCTATGGCCTGTCGAGCTATGGCTATGACGCCCGCGTGTCCGATGAATTCAAGATCTTCACCAACGTCGACAGTGCGGTCGTTGATCCCAAGGCCTTTTCCAGCAGCAGCTTCGTCGACCGGCAGACCGATGTCTGCGTCATCCCGCCCAACAGTTTTGCCTTGGCGCGCACCGTCGAATATTTCCGCGTGCCGCGCGACGTTCTGGTGATCTGCCTTGGCAAAAGCACCTATGCCCGCTGCGGCATAATCGTGAACGTGACGCCGCTGGAACCCGAATGGGAAGGCCATGTGACGCTGGAATTTTCCAACACCACGCCGCTGCCCGCCAAAATCTACGCCAATGAAGGCGCCTGCCAGTTCCTGTTCCTGAAGGGAGACAGCATCTGCGAGACCAGCTACGCCGACCGGGCAGGCAAATATATGGGCCAGAAAGGCGTGACGCTGCCACGGCTCTGAGCGTCCTGCCCGGCGGTTCGCGGAAGCGCTGATTCCGGGGGATGCCGTCGGTCGGGCAGATGTCAGTCCCGGTCTGCATCTTCCCAGTTGCGTTCCCGCAAGCGCGCGTTCGTCTGCCCCCTGGCGGCAAGGCGCGGCGCCAGAAAATGGTGGAAGAACCAGTCTTTGTGCACAGGCAGCGTGAAATTATAGAGAAGCCGTTCGAACAATGTCCAGTTGACGGCCGTGCGGTCCGTCCTCCGCGACGAGGTCTGCACCCATAGATCCTGTGCGCAGCCGACACGGCCATGCTTCCACAGCCGGTTCACCACCTCATGGTCTTCCAGCACAAATGGCCACAGCCGCGCGTCATAGCCGCCCGCCGCCCTGAACGGCTGCGTCCGCATCAGATGGGCATAGCCACCGCCATGCGCCTGGTGGGTAAGCAGCCGCGAAACGACATGGGTATACAACCACCGCCGCGCCCGTTCGCCAGCGCTGTCGGGGTCGGCGCCGCAATCATGCGCGATGAACCCGATCGTGCCCGTGCCAGCCGCGTCCAGATGCGTTGTGGCGGCTTGCAGATAGTGGGGCGGATACAATGTATCGGCATCACAGAGCGCCAGAAACTCGGTGTCGACTGCCGATATGCCCGTGGCCAGCGCATGAATCTTGCCCGCAACAGGCTCAGACAACAGGCTGACCCGGATGTTGCCCGCTGTCAGCGCCCACGCCCGCGCCAGTTCTGCTGATCCATCCGTCGATCCGTTATCGACCAGAACCGCCCGGAACGGCGGGCAGATCTGCGCAGAAATGCTGGCCAGAGTCCGCGGAAGCCATGCCTCCTCGTTGTAGTAGGGGATGACGACCGTCCAGCGCGATTGACCCATTACTCACCGATATTCCGTTCAGCTTGCCTGCCGAAACCGCCGCGACGCCAAAGCCGGTTTGACGCGGCTGCCTGAATCGAGCAGCTTTCATGCATGGCATTGTTCAAGATCTTTAGGGCAGCACAATGGCATGCCTTCATGGAAACCGGCACGTTTGCCGGTTCCGACGATGATCTGCGCGACGGATTCATCCATCTGTCCGATGGCGAACAGGTGGCGGGAACGATCGAAAAACACTTCGCCGGGCAGGCGGGGCTGGTGATCGCCGAGGTGGACGTCGGCAACGATCCCGAACTGAAATGGGAACCGTCGCGCAACGGCGCATTGTTCCCGCATCTGTTCCGCGCGCTTGTGCGGGCCGATGTGATCGGGCACGAAACACGCGCATGAAACGAATGATGCCAGCCGTCGCGGTGGCGCTGCTGGCGGGCTGCGCGCCCGCCGGCGGCACCACGTGGCACGTCGACTATGCCTCTGGCCGCGACAGTGCCGACGGCCGCACCCCGGCAACCGCATGGAAGCACGCCCCCGGCGACCCTGACGCGACCGCCGGCCCGGCCGGCGCGCGCCTGCAACCGGGCGACAAGCTGCTGTTCCGTGCCGGTGTCGCCTATCGCGGCACGATCCGGGTGGCGGCCAGCGGCAACGCCGAAAAGCCGATCGTCTATTCCGGCATCGGCTGGGGCGAAGGGCTGGCCATCATCGAAGGCGCCGATCCGGTGGCATCCGCCAGACCATGCACAAGCGCCGCTGATTGCGGTGGCGCCGCAGACTGGAAGGCGCTGAGCCGGGTCGAATATCCGCAGCCGACGACGGCGCGCGTCGTCCTCTATGGCGCTCGCGGTCCCTATTGGCTGAGCCAGATCCCGGCACCCGCCGACCCCTTCTACAGCGACGGCCGGCATGGTTTTGCCGTTACGCCGCTTTCCCGGCTTGGCGAACTGCAATCCGGCATCCTGACATCGCCCGAACTTGCCCGCGCCGCGCGCGATGGCCGCATGGTCGAGCTGGCGTTCTGGGTGCGCCCCAACCTCGTCACCAGAAGGCCGTTGAAAGGCATCGACGGCGACCGCCTGCTGTTCGACGCCGAAGGCCTGCGCTTCTACGAGGACCGCGACGGCGCAGTCGCACTGAACGGCAGCTTTGCGGGGCTGGCGGAACCCGGCCGCTATGTGGTGATCGGGCCGGGCGTGCTGGTCGCGCGGCTGCGGCCCGGCGACAATGCAACGACGCTTTCCATCGGGTCGGGCCGCATGGGTTTCAACGTGACCGGCCAGTCGAATCTGGTGATCAGCGGCTTCCACTTCCGCAACATGACGGGCAGCGCCACAGGCCGGCGCGAAGGCCGCGCGATCACCTCGCTTGGGATACGCGCGCACGACATCGAGATCAGCGGCAACCGCTTCGGCCCGGCGGTGATCGAGAATGGCTCGGGTGTAGTGCAGCTTCAGGCGGCCGACAATGTCGACATCCTGTCCAACCGGATCGAGGAAATCGCCTTCGGCAGCGGTATCCGCGCGTCGGGCGGCAAGCCGTCGAACCTGCGGATCGAGGGGAATGTCATCCGCCGCCTCGGCCGCACCGGCATCGCGCTGCTGGGCGTGCACGGCGCACAGGTGAAGGGCAACATCGTCGCCGACATCCGTGGCGTGCACGGCAACGCGCTGACGGCTTATCTCGGCAACCGCGACATTCTGTTCGAGGGAAACTGCGTCGTCAATTCCAGCCGCCCCCTCACCTATCACGGCGATAAAAACGCGCCGGAACCCAACCGGCTGGTCATCCGGCACAATATCCTGGTCTCCACCCCCGATGGCCAGGCAGCCATCAACAGTTGGGGCGCCAACACGCAGGACGTCAGGATCGAAGGCAATCTGCTGATCGGCCCGAAGATGGGCCTGCTGATGAACCAGTCCGACCGCGACGTGGTGGTGCGCGGCAACGACACGTCTGGCATCTCGACCAGAGGGGAAGTCCCGCCCGACTGGACACTGGACGGCAACCGCGAAGATCTGAATTTCGCCAGCATCGCCAAGGCCAGCTTCACCGAGTCCGGGTGCGCGGCGCCCGGCACAAGGGTTGCGCCCGTCGAACGTGCGCAACCCAAGGGCAGGCTCGCCGCTCAGCCGCAATAGCTGGCGGGCGGCCGGGCATAGATCATGCGGGCAACGAGTTCGGCGCCGTTGCCTTCCGGATCGTGGAAGATGTTGCCCGCAGGCTGGAACAACTGGCTCGCCTTGGGCTGCACCACCTTGCCGACAAGCTGGTTGCCGGTTGCGACAAACCCGGTTTCAGTGCCCGCGATCTTCATCGCATTGGGGTTCGAATAGAGGAAGTTCCCCGTCACAACCAGATTCGGCGTGCTGCCATAGCTGGTCAGCGCGCCGTTCACGCTGTCGGTGCCGATCAGCACATTGTCGCTGACAGTGACACCGGGCGTACCCTCGGTGAAATAGGAGGAGCCGTTGCCGATCCCGTGCAGGGTCAGCGGGCGGATCGATGCAGTCACCACATTGCCGGCGATACGGACGTTGCGGCTGTCGTTGTAGGCGCTGATCGCGTTGCCGTGCACACTGTACACGCGGGTCAGGCGATTGCCGAGGATCTGGCCGTTCGCCACATTGCTGAAGCGGATCCCGGTGCGGCCGATGTCGGAAAAACTGTTGCAGCGAACGACCGTAGGCCCGGCGCTGTTGTCGACCATGATGCCCGAAGTCCATGGCGTATCGACGAACTGGTTGCGCTCGATCCTGAGGTCGCGCGCAAACGCCATGTGCACGACAGCAGGCCCCGACAGCCCGACGAACGAGCGGAAGCTGTTGTCGGCGATCGTGATCCCCGCCTTGCTGCTGCGGCCAAGGATCGCCGCCCCGCTCGACATGTTCTTCGGTTCGGCGGCGAAACTGGTGAACGAAAAGCCGCGAACGACGATGTTCGTCGCCTTCGAGGTGTTGATGCCATAGCGCCTGCTGCCGGTGCTGACCGAGGGCTGATAGCTGACGGCAGTGGAAGCCGAGCCGACAGCGGGCGGCCAGAAGATCGCCACCCGGTCGGCCGGGCTGACCGCGAACAGCCCTGCACGGTTCACCATCGCGGGCAGGTTCATCAGGCTGAACCGGCTGTCGCGGTTGGTATAGGGCTTGAAATTCGCGTTCACCCATTGCCCGCCGGGCGCGAACTGCACGCCCTCGGTCGAAACCGCGATTTCGGTGCTGAAGGCGATGAGGTTCGGGTTCACCCAGAGCGCGAGCACCGGCTGCCCCTGGCCTAGCCCGGCCGGAAGCGCCGCGTCGATGCGGCCGGCCAGCAGCTTTTGCAGTTCGGCCTTCGGGATCGGCAGGAATTTTTCCGGCTTGTCGGAATCGGCAACGGAAAG
>NZ_DBNHFX010000138.1:0-4115 GCF_057137845.1 Sandaracinobacteroides sp.
TATGCCGATGCGGCCGAGCTGGTGGCCGGTATCCGCGCGCGCCACCCGTTCGAGCTGTCGGTTGGCGCATATCCCGAAACCCATCCGGAAGCGGGGTCGGCGCAGGCCGATATCGATCACCTGAAGCGCAAGATAGACGCCGGTGCGACGCGGGCGATCACCCAGTTCTTTTTCCAGCCGGAAACTTTCCTGCGGTTTCGCGACCGGGCGGTTACCGCCGGTATCGAGGCCGAAATCGTGCCGGGTATCCTGCCGGTAAGCAACTTCGCTGCCGCACGGCGCATGTCCGAGCCGTGCAACGTCGACATTCCGGGCTGGATGCAGCGTTTGTTCGAGGGGCTGGATGACAAGCCCGACGCGCGCCAACTGGTTGCGGCCACGATCGCAGCGGAAATGGTGCGCCGCCTCTATGCCGGTGGCGTGCGCTACTTTCACTTTTACACCTTGAACCGGGCGGAACTGGCCTACGCCATCTGTCACATGCTGGGGGTTCGCCCGAAATGATTGTCCAATCCGCCGCCGAGGCTGCCTTTCGTGCAGCCGCCAGCCAGCGCATTCTTGTAAAAGACGGGCCATACGGCACTGCGATCCAGAACCTTGGCCTAGCCGAAGCCGATTTTCGCGGTGATCTGACCGTCATGCACGACCAGAAGGGTAACAACGACATCCTGAACCTGACCCGGCCGCAGGCGATCGCCGCGATCGGGCGCAGCTATCTTGCCGCAGGCGCCGACATTCTGGCGACCAACAGTTTCAACGCCAATGCCATCAGCCAGGGCGATTACGGCACCGCGCATCTGGTGCGCGAAATCAACCTGGCGGCCGCCCGCATCCTGCGCGCCGAAGTCGATGCAGCGGCCAAGAGCGACGGCCGGCCGCGTTTCCTTGCAGGCGCACTTGGCCCGACCAACAAGACGTTGTCGCTATCGCCCAAGGTCGAGGATCCGGGGTATCGCGAAGTCGATTTCGACGGCGTGAAGGCGATCTACCGCGAGCAGATCGATGCGCTGCTGGATGGCGGAGTCGATTTCATCCTGATCGAGACGGTGTTCGATACGCTGAACGCCAAGGCAGCGGCGTTTGCCGCGATGGAGGCCGAGGAAGCGCGCGGGCAGCGGGTGCCGGTGATGCTGTCGATGACGCTGACCGACCTTGCAGGGCGCAATCTCTCCGGCCAGACGGTCGAGGCCTTCTGGGTGTCGGTCGCGCATGTCAGGCCGCTTACCGTCGGCCTGAATTGCAGCTTTGGCGCCACCGAACTGCGGCCGCATGTGCAGTTGCTGTCGGCACAGGCGGATACGCTGCTGATGGTTTATCCGAACGCCGGGCTGCCGAACGCCTTTGGCGCATACGACGAGCTTCCGGAAACCACGGGCCAGCTCATCCACGAATGGGCGAAGGCAGGGCTGCTGAACGTCGTCGGCGGGTGTTGCGGCACGACGCCCGAACACATCGCGGCGATGGCGAAAGCGGTGCAGGGGTTGCCGCCACGGGCGTTGCCGGGCGTCGCACCGGCGCTGCGGCTGTCCGGCCTCGAAGCGGCGGTGTTCGCATGAGCATCTCGGCCCGCTTCATCAACATCGGCGAACGCACCAACGTCACCGGGTCGGCCCGCTTTCGCAAGCTGATCGCAGCCGACGACTATCACGCAGCGCTGGAAGTCGCCCGCGAGCAGGTCGAGAACGGCGCGCAGGTCATCGACATCAACATGGACGAGGGGCTGCTCGACAGCGAGCGGGCGATGGTCACGTTTCTGAAGCTGATCGCGTCGGAACCCGATATCGCGCGCGTGCCGCTGATGATCGACAGCTCGAAGTGGAGCGTGATCGAAGCCGGCCTGAAATGCGTGGCCGGGAAGGCGATCGTCAATTCGATCAGCCTGAAGGAAGGCGAGGCGCAGTTTCTGGAGCAGGCGCGGACGGTGCGCCGCTATGGGGCGGCAGCCGTCGTCATGGCCTTCGACGAAACCGGGCAGGCCGACACGGCGGAACGAAAGCTGGAAATCTGCGCGCGCGCCTACGACCTGCTGCTGGCGAACGGCTTCGAAGCGACCGACATCATCTTCGATCCCAACATCTTTGCCGTGGCAACGGGTATCGAAGAACACAACCGCTATGCGCTGGACTTCATCGAGGCATGCAGCGCCATCAGAAAACGCTGTCCTGGCGCGCGGATTTCGGGTGGGCTGTCGAACCTCAGTTTTGCGTTTCGCGGCAATGAAACGGTCCGCCGGGCGATGCACTCGGTGTTCCTTTATTATGCGATACCAGCCGGTCTCGACATGGCGATCGTCAATGCCGGGCAGCTCGATGTCTATGACCAGCTCGATCCTGAATTGCGCGAAGCGGTCGAGGACGTGGTGCTGGCGCGCCGGGACGACGCGACCGACAGGTTGCTGGAACTTGCACCGCGATTCAGTAACAAGACGCAAGCTGTTGATATCAAAACGCAGGAATGGCGCGGATGGGCGGTCGAGAAGCGCCTTGCCCATGCCCTGGTGAACGGAATCGACGCTTATGTCGTTGCCGACACCGAGGAAGCCCGCCTGGCCGCCGACCGGCCGATCGAAGTGATCGAAGGCCCGCTGATGGACGGGATGAACGTGGTCGGCGACCTGTTCGCCACCGGCAAGATGTTTCTGCCGCAGGTGGTGAAGTCGGCGCGTGTGATGAAAAAGGCTGTCGCGCATCTGGTGCCGTTCATCGAGGCCGAAAAAGAGGACGGCGCCGCCCCCAAGGCCCGCATCGTGATGGCGACGGTGAAGGGCGACGTGCACGACATCGGCAAGAACATTGTCGGCGTTGTGCTGCAATGCAACAATTTTGAAGTGATCGATCTGGGCGTCATGGTGCCCTGGTCGAAGATTCTGGAAGTGGCCCGCACCGAAAAGGCAGACATGATCGGCCTCTCTGGCCTCATTACGCCGTCGCTCGATGAAATGGCGACGGTTGCCGCCGAGATGGAGCGCGGCGACTTCCGGATGCCGCTGCTGATCGGCGGCGCCACCACGTCGCGCGTGCATACGGCACTGAAGATCGCCCCGGCCTATTCGGGGCCGACGATCCACGTCCTTGATGCCAGCCGCGCCGTCGGCGTCTGTTCCAGCCTGATGTCGGAAACGCAGGCGGACGGGTTCGCTGCGGCGATTGCTGCCGAATATGCCGACATCCGCAACAAGCGGCAGGGGACGCAATCGGCCCTGTCGTCGATTGCCGATGCGCGGGCGAACCAGCTTGTCGTCGACTTCGCGGCCGAGCCTCCGGTGCGCCCGGCGAAAACCGGCGAATGGGTGTGGAATGACTGGCCGCTGGCCGATCTGGTGCCGTTCATCGACTGGACGCCGTTCTTCCGCGCATGGGAATTGCACGGAACCTATCCGCAGATCCTGCAAGACCCGGTTGTAGGCGAAGCCGCGTGCGGCCTGTGGGACGATGCGCAGGTGATGCTGACACGCATCGTGCAGGAAAAGTGGCTGACAGCAAAGGCGGTTGCAGCGATTTGGCCCGCACGCCGGGACGGCGACGACATTCTGGTATTCGAGGATGAAACCCGTTCAACGATGACGGCGCGGCTGCCGATGTTGCGCCAGCAGGTCGTCAAGCGGGAAGGGCGGCCGAATTCGTGCCTTGCCGACTTTGTATCCCCTGAGGAAGACTGGATCGGCGGTTTCGCCGTAACGGCAGGCCACGGGATCGAACCGAAGCTTGCGGAATTCAAGGCGGCCAACGACGATTTCTCAGACATCCTGCTGAAGGCGCTGGCGGACCGCTTTGCCGAAGCGCTGGCCGAGGCGTTGCACTTCCGCCTGCGCACCGAGCTTTGGGGCTATGAACCCAAGGAGGAACCCGATTATCCCGGCCTTATCCGCGAACAGTATCGGGGCATCCGCCCGGCACCCGGCTATCCGGCGTGCCCGGATCACAGCCTGAAGCGGCTGTTGTTCGGGCTGCTGAAGCGAAGCAACGAGACCGGAATCCAGTTGACCGAGCATTTCGCCATGGTGCCGACGGCGGCCGTGTCGGGGTTTTATTTCGCACATCCGAAAAGCGCCTATTTCGGGGTAGCGCGGATCGGCGAGGACCAGTTGGCCGGCTATGCGCCCCGTCGCGGCGTCA
>NZ_DBNHFX010000139.1:0-26979 GCF_057137845.1 Sandaracinobacteroides sp.
TGCGGGGTGCCGATCTCGAAGGCGTGGAAGCCGATGTCGACTTCCAGCGCGAGTTCTTCGAGCGCGACCTTGTGGATGCGCGGACGGACGCCGACGCCCCGGTTTTCGGAGAAATGCACGATGGTCATGGCGCGGTCATATAGGCGACATCGCGCGGCAGCGCGAGGAACCTCTGGCCGGATTCGATGGAAATCGTCTGGCCGGTGATCGTCGGTGTGTGAACGAGGAAGCGCAGTGCCCTGACGAGATCATCGACCGTCACGCCACGTCGCAACGCGTTCATGACGTGCGCAGCTTCGAAATTGGTGCGGCTTTGCGGGCCGGAAACCAGCGTGACAGACGGGGCGATCGCATTCACCCGGATGCGCGGCGCAAGCGCGCGGGCGGCCAGTTCCGTCAGTCCGGCAAGCCCGAATTTCGAGATGGTGTAGCTGAAATAGTCAGGATTGGGCGCGGCGAGTTTCGCATCCAGCAGATTTATGATCAGGCCGTGCCCGCCTTCCGGCAAATGCTTTGCGAACGCCTCGGTCAGCAGGCTGGGCGCCCGCAGGTTGACGGCCATCTGCCGTTCCCAGAGGGCAAGGTCGATTTCGCCGATCCGGTCTTCCTCGAACAAGGAGGCGTTATTGACGAGGATGGCGGGCGCGAGCGGCAACTGGCCGAATATCTGCCGGGCGGCATCCGGATCGGCGAGGTCGGCGCGGACGACCAGCGGCTTCGGGTATCCGTGTGCTGCAAGATCGGTAGCCAGCGCCTCGGCCTCGGCCGACGAACGGTTGCAATGAATGGCGACGAGAAACCCGTCTTCGGCGAGCGCGCTGGCGAGCGCTGCGCCTACGCGCTTTGCAGCGCCTGTCACCAGCGCCAGAGGGGGCGATCCGTCGGGCTTCTGGAATTCAGGCGGCACGGGCATTGCTGATTCTTTCGGTTTTGCATGAAGGATCGGGCGCAAGAGGCGTTGCCCCGAACAGGGCATCGCGCATAGGTTCTCGGGCATGAGCGACGCCAAGGCAACTGCGGCTGGAACGGCCGGAACGGATTCGGCACTCCAGAACCTCAAGCACGAGGAACTGGCGCTGCCGCAACAGGTTGATGAACTGACGCGCGAACTGGTCCAGTGGGTCAGGACTGACAGTCTGGGGATCGTGGCGGGTGTCGGCGTCGGGATTGCGCTGTATGCGTTTCTGGTGCTGGTGCGCGGCTATGCCCGCAAGCGCCTGAAGCGCAGCGCCGCGTTCGGAAGCTGGAGCTGGGTGGCGCTGAAGGTGCTGGCGCGGACTCGCAGCTTTTTTCTGGCGATGGCGTCGGCCAAGGCCGTGGCGGCGCTGTTCAGCCCGCCTGCCGGCTGGGGCGGGCTGATCACATTCCTGTTCAGCATTGCCGCCGCCGTGCAAGGCGCATTCTGGGCGCGCGAGTTTCTGGTGGCGCTGGTCGAGCGAAAGGCGCTCGACCGCGATTCCGATCCGGCGATGTCGTCGGCGGTCGGTGTGCTGACGGTGATCATCAACGTGGTCGTATGGGCGCTGGCGGCGATCATCCTGCTGGACAACATCGGCGTGAACGTGACGGCGCTCGTCGCGGGCCTCGGGATTGGTGGTATCGCTATCGGGCTTGCTGCGCAGGGCATCTTTTCCGACTTGTTTGCCGCACTTGCCATCCTGCTCGACCGGCCGTTCCGTGTTGGCGACACCATTCAGGCGGGCGGGCCACAGGGCGTGATCGGCACTGTCGAGCATATCGGCCTTAAAACAACGAGGCTGAGGGCGTTGTCTGGTGAAGTGGTGGTAATGTCGAACACCAATCTGCTGAACCAGCAAATAAATAATTTCGCCAACTTCACCCATCGGCGCGTGCTGCTGCGTGTGCGTGTGTTGTATCAGACGCGTCCAGGCATTCTTGAGGCGATCCCGGCGGAGTTTCAGCGAATCGTGAATTCTGTGCCACATTGCCGCTTTGACCGGGCACATCTTCTTGAGTTCGCGGTATCGGCCCTTGATTATGAACTGGTCCTCATCGTCGAGCAGGAGGATCAGATGTCGATGCTGGATGCGCGGCAGGCCGTGATGCTGGCGATCATCCGCCGATTCGCCGAGTTGGGCATCGATTTCGCGATCCCGGCGCAGATCAGCTTTCTGGCCGACCGCGAGGGCAGGATCGTCGACCCCAAGCCTGCCGACGACGAAAAGCCGCACGATGTGCATCGTCGTGCCGGTCCGGCAGCGGCGACGCCCGCTGCCGGGGCTGGCGATTGAGGGAGCCTCGCCACAGGTGAGCCTTGTCACCCGCTCTGGGGGGCGGCAAGGAGGCGTCACGATTCACCAACAGGACGGGAGATGAGCCATATGGCGCGCGCACTGCCAATCGCCGAGTATCTTGCGCTGAAGGGCAACGAAATCGGGGTGTCGCCCTGGATCGACGTTACGCAGGACCGGATCAACCAGTTCGCCGACGTGACCGGCGACCATCAGTTCATCCACATTGACCCGGTGGCTGCGAAGGCGACGCCGTTCGGCACGACCATCGCGCACGGATACCTGACGCTGTCGCTGCTTTCGGCGATGGCCTATGACGTGATGCCCGGCGTCGAAGGCGCGAAGATGGGCGTGAACTATGGGCTGAATTCGGTGCGGTTTCTGGCGCCGGTGCGTTCAGGCAAGCGCGTGCGCGGACATTTCCGCATGCTCGATGTCGTCGAGCGCTCGCCGGGGGTGTATCAGTCGACCGTCGAGGTGAAGGTCGAGATCGAGGGTGAGGACAAGCCTGCGCTGGCCGCCGAATGGGTGACGCTTGCTTACGTCTGAGCGGATCGTGTTTGCCTGCCCTGTTGCCCGAAGCGGGGCAGGGCGGAAATTCAGGTTGATGACGCTTTAATCGAAGGAGGTTCGCAATGCGCGACGCAGTAATCGTTTCCACCGCCCGCACGCCGATCGGCAAGGCCCATCGCGGTGCGTTCAACGCAACCCTTACACCGACGCTGGCGGCACATGCCGTCAAGGCGGCGGTCGAGCGGGCAAAGCTCGATGGCCCCGAGATCGACGACGTGATCATGGGCTGCGTGCTGACGCAGGCATCTGCGACGCCGAACATCGGCCGGCTGGCACTGCTGCGCGCCGGCCTTCCGGTGACGGTTTCCGGCCAGACCATCGATCGCCAGTGTTCGTCTGGCCTGATGGCGATCGCGACCGCCGCCAAGCAGATCATCGTCGACGGGATGCAGGTAGCGATCGGTGCCGGTGTCGACAGCATCTCGACGGTGCAGACCGACAAATACCGCGTCGAGGCGGACCCCGACCTGGTGGCGATGCACGGCAGCGTGTACATGCCGATGATCGACACGGCTGAAATCGTCGCCAAGCGCTATGGCATCAGCCGCGACCGGCAGGACGAATATGCCCTGCAATCGCAACAGCGGACGGCCGCCGCGCAGCAGGCCGGCCGCTTCGACGCCGAGATCGTGCCCGTGACGGCGACCATGAAAATGGTCAACAAGG
The DNA here is from genome assembly GCF_057137845.1 of Sandaracinobacteroides sp. Lineage (NCBI taxonomy): Bacteria > Pseudomonadati > Pseudomonadota > Alphaproteobacteria > Sphingomonadales > Sphingosinicellaceae > Sandaracinobacteroides > Sandaracinobacteroides sp. The sequence continues at coordinate 3,492 of NZ_DBNHFX010000139.1, forward strand.
AGACGAAGGAAGTCTCGGAGCATGTGATCACCCTGTCGAAGGACGAAGGAAACCGCCCGGAGACGACGCTGGAAGGGCTGAAGGGCCTGCAACCGGTGCGCGGGCCGGGCATGAACATCACGGCAGGGAACGCCAGCCAGTTGTCTGACGGCGCGTCGGCTGCGGTGCTGATGGAGGCCGGCGAAGCAGGGCGGCGCGGGCTGCAACCGCTTGGCCGCTACGTCGGTATGGCGGTTGCCGGCCTCGAGCCGGACGAAATGGGAATCGGTCCCGTCTATGCCATTCCGAAACTGCTGAAGCAGAACGGCCTGAAGGTCGAGGACATCGGCCTGTGGGAGCTGAACGAAGCGTTCGCAGTGCAGGTGATCTATTGCGCCGACAAGCTTGGCATCCCGATGGACCGGCTGAACGTCGATGGCGGCGCCATCTCGATCGGCCACCCGTTCGGCATGTCGGGTGCGCGCCTCGTCGGCCATGCGCTGATCGAAGGCAAGCGCCGTGGCGTGAAGCATGTGGTGGTTACCATGTGTGTCGGCGGCGGCATGGGCGCTGCCGGACTGTTCGAAGTTCTCTGATCGAAAGGCCCGCCATCCCCGGGCCGGTGTCCGGGGTGGCGGGCTTCCCATCGCGGAAATCTCTCGGGAGAGAGAGGTTTTCCGCGCCGGGGGCTGGAAAGCTGCGAAAGCCTCACTAGTTTGCAGGGGAGAGAGGGATTCCCTTGCCGGCCATTGCGGATGCCGGACGGCGGGGCAGTGGCGAAAGGACGCTTGTGATGGCAGCCAAAGGCAAGACGATCACCGATCTGGCTGACGATGTGGCCGGGACGGCGGGGAAGGCAGCAAAAAAGGCGAGCGACAAGGCGGCGGACTTCATCGTCGAGGCGAAGGAAGACGTAGCGGAGATTTCGGCAAAGGCCGGAACCAAGGCGCGCGCGGCCGCCAACAGCAGCAAGGACTATGCAGCCGACGCCGTGAAGGGCCTTGCATCGGTTGCGCGCGAAGTCGCCGGCAAGCTGGGCGAAGGCAAGGGCGATGGCGCTGGAAGCGCTGCCGACTATGTCCGTAAGGCGGCTGACGGCATGGAGCATTTTTCCACCAGGCTGCGCGAAAAGGAAGTGGCCGAAATCGCCGAGGATGCCCGCGATGCGGTGCGGCATAATCCGGCGATTGCGGTGGGTGCTGCCGCAATCATCGGTTTTGCGCTGGCGCGGTTCCTGAAGGGCGGTGATGAAGCCTGACACCACCGACAGCAGCGACGGCGCTGCGGCAACGCGGCGCTCGATCGTCGACGTCTGGACGGAAGTGGCCGCAGACGCCGGTGGATTGATTCGTGCCGAAGCGGCGTTGGCGCGGCTGGAGACCGGGCAGAATCTGCGACATGCCGGCGTGCAGTCATTGAAGCTGCTGGCAGGCGCGGTTTTGCTGGCGGTGGCGCTGGTGTTTCTGGCTGTCGCGCTGGTGGTGGCTTTGTCGCTCTGGATCGGGCTGGTGGCGGCGCTGCTGGCGGTCGCCGCGGTTTCGGTGCTGGTGGGCTTGCTGATGATCCGCCAGGGCGCAGACCGCCTGTCTGCCGGTGCGCTGCTGCCTGAACGAAGCATGGCGCGGGTTTCGCGTGATCTGGAGCGGCTGTCGAGGCAGGGCGGGGCGCTTGGTGCAACCGGGGGGGATGCCGATGCCGGAAACTGACTTGGCAGTGGCTCCTGCAAATGCCGAGGCGCGCATGCTGCACCTGCAAGCCGAAGTAGATGCGCGCCGGGCAAGACTTGCCGGCAATCTTGGGGATCTGGGTATCAGGATGCAGCCACGGAATCTGGTGGCTGAAGCGAAGGAGGCCGCGTGGATGGAGGTGGATCGCGTGACGGATGAAGTGATCGACATCGCAACCGACCTTGTGAATGATGGCCTCGACTGGACGAAGCGCCACCGGAAAACGGTTGCGGGCGGCGCATTGGCGGGCGTTCTGGCGGGCGTTGCCCTATGGTATGTGACCCGAAAGAAGCCTGTCCCGCTATATGCGGCCTATGACATGGAGGATCCTGAAATGATGAACGAAACAGACGAGACCATCGGCGACAAGGCGGCACATGCCTGGGATCGCGTGAAGGAAGAAGCCCACAATCTGGGCGGTAAGGCCGAAGGCGCCTATTATGCGGCGCGGTCGAAAGCGACCGTGCTGGCAACCGAAGCGCGCGAGCGCGCGGCGGATGCCGCCGAACTGGCCCGCCAGCGCGCCAGCGAAGCAGCAGATGCCGCCCGGGAAGCTGCCGAAAAGGCGCGCGAAGCCGCCGGCGAGGCCGGGCGCTGGGCGCGAAGGCAGCCGCAGGAAAATCCGGTGACGGTGGTGCTGGTTGCATTGGCCGCCGGTGCGCTGATCGGCGCATTGCTGCCGCGCGGACGCCGCGACGCCTGAACCCTGTTCAGCGCCGGGAAAGCGCCGATCAACGATTCCGAGAGGCACTGCCGGGCTGACGCCAATGGCGTCAGTTGCCCGGCGCATTCAGGAGTTCACGATTTGAAGCAAGCATTTGCCGCCCTGCTGTTGATGTCTGCCGGGGTTTCGGCCGGAGTGTCGGCGCCAGCCTTCGCGCAAGCGGCAGCCGCCAGTCCCGCGCAGCAGAAGGCAGCGGCTGATTTCATCGCCGGGCTTTCCGAGCAGGCGTTCGCGGTGCTGCGCGACAAGAGCCTGACGCGCGCCGAGGGGCGGTCGAAGTTCCGCACGCTGCTGCGCGCGAACTTCGACCTGGAGGGGACGGGCATGCGGCTGATCCGGTCGTATCGGTCTCCGGCAAGCACCATCAAGCTGACCGACGCGCAGGTGCAGGCCTATCGCGCGGCACTGCCTGACTTCCTCGTCAATACCTACTCGGACCGGCTGTATGACTTTGCCTCGTCGAAGGTGAATGTCGTGCGGACGACGCCGCGCGGGAACCGGGGCGATGTCGATGTCGTGACCAGAATCACCGACCCGAAGGGCGGCGCTCCGATCGAGGCGATCTGGCAGGTAAAGGCCAGCGCCAAGCCGGTGGTTTCGAACATCGTCGTGAACGGGGTGAACATCGCGCTGACACAGGAAGCCGATTTCAAATCATACATCGAACGGCACGGGTTCGATGCCCTTGTGGACTTCATGAAGCGCACGAAATAGCCTGCGCTGCATGACAGGAAACAGCGAACTCGATCTGGGGCGGGCAGCCTTCGTTCATCCAAGTGCATTGCTTTACGGCAAGGTGCGCATGGCCGAAGGAAGCTCGATCTGGTGCAATGCGGTGGTGCGATCGGAAGCAGCGCATGTTTCCATCGGCGATCATACCAATGTCCAGGATTTCGTGATGATCCACACCGATCCGGGTTGCCCGGTGGTGATTGGATCGCATTGTTCGATCACCCATCACGCAACGATCCACGGCAGCACCATCGGCGACAATGTGCTGATCGGAATCAACGCGACGGTTTATGGTGGCAGCCACATCGGCGACAATTCGATCGTCGGGCAGCATGCCTATGTGAAGGACGGCACAATCGTGCCGCCGAATTCGATCGTCGTCGGTTCACCGGCAAAGGTGATCCGTATGGCCAACAACTGGGTCGCCAATCGGATGAACGCATTGTTCTATCACCGGAATGCGCTGGCCTACGCTCGTGGTGACCACCGGGCATGGGAAGGCGCCGCATTCGAGGCATGGGTGCAGCAGACGCTTGCCGCCTTGACCAGCGAGTATCAGCGGCTAGAGGCCGCGACATGAGCAAATTGCATCTGGTGTTCGGCGGCCGGGTAACAGACCCGCGCGGCCTTGAATTCGAAGACCCGTCAGCGCTGCACGTGGTCGGTATTTTCCCGGACTATGCCGAAGCCGAAGCCGCGTGGCGCGGGGAAGCGCAACGCACGGTGGACGACGCGCAGATGAAATATGTCGTCGTCCACCTGCATCGGCTGCTTGAGCCGTCTGCCTGACCTCAGCGGCCTTTCCAGACCGGAGCGCGCTTTTCCAGAAACGCCACAGGGCCTTCCCTGGCGTCTTCCGAGGAGAACACCAGCGCTGAAGTCCTGGCCGATACCTTCCACAGCTCTTCTTCGGGCATGTCGAAGCTCATGCGCGATACCTTCAGCGATTCGCGCACCGAAAGCGGTGCGTTGACGCTGACCGCCTTCGCCAGAGCAACCGCTTCGTCGAGCACCTTGTCGGCGGTGGTCAGGCGGTTCACCAGCCCAAGCTGGTAGGCGCGTGTGGCGTCGATCGGGTCGCCGGTGGCGACCAGTTCGTAGGCGATCGCGGCAGGCAGACGGCGGGTCAGGCGGAACACCCCGCCGGCGCCTGCGAACAGGCCGCGCTTTACTTCCGGCAGGCCGAAACGGCTGTTGTCGGATGCGACGATCATGTCGCACGAAAGGGCAAGTTCGCAGCCGCCTGCGAGTGCGGGCGCCGCGACGGCTGCGATCCACGGCTTTTCGCGCTTTGCCCGTGCAAGCCCGCCAAACCCGCCATCGCGGGTCGAGAGGGTGTGGCCGCGTCCCTTCGAGATTTCCGACAGGTCGGCGCCGGCGGAAAACGCGCCGTCCGAAGTCGAGGCGAGGATCACCACCCGGATTTCGGGGTTGGATTCGGTTTCGCGGACGATCCAGTCCATCGCTGTCGCCACGTCCTCGTTGACTGCGTTGCGCTTGTCCGGGCGGTTCAGGCGGACAAGGCCGATGTGATCGTCGATGACCTCATAGAGGACTTCACGGCCGACGGATGCGGGCTTCTCGCTCATGTCTTGCTCCTCCGCTTTGGGTGGCCGGCAGATTGCAGACCGGCTGGTTTCTCGATTGGCAGGCCGTCGGCGGTTCTGCACCTCGCAAAAGCCGTGGGGCGTGGTTCAGCCGTCCCGCGACCAGCGCATCGGGGCCGGGTCCAGCCGTTCCAGCACATACAGGCTGCCGAATGCGCCACGGGTGAGGCGGAAGCCGTCATCCAGATAGCTGATCTCGATCTTGAGCGACGAAACGCGCGATCCCGTGGCGGGAAACCTGACCGGCGCGCCCGGCCCGAAGATCAGCGCCTCGTCGTAGCGGAGGTCGATCGTGCGGTCATCGTCGGCCTGATACTGGCCGGCCATCACCATCGTTCCGGGCCGTCCTTCTGAATCGAGGTAGTAGATCACATTGTCATAGAGACCGGTTGCCGGATCGATCTCGTTATAGAGTTCAACCACTTCGACCGGCAGCGGCGGACAGGCGCCGAGGCTGAGGTGGGCGAGCGTCGTGGTCCGCTGCAAGTCGAAGTTGGAATAGAGGAGCCGCCAGCGCCCGCGCAGCGAGCCGGCGGTCTGCGCCGGTTCGGCGCTGGGATTCAACGCCTCCAGTTCATTGGCGAGCTCACGGATGCGCTCCCCCTCGTGCGGGGATGCCTGAAAGCCGACTTCGGTTGCAGCGCCGAGGGCTGCCAGTTGCTGCTTGATGGACGACGCGTGCTGCATGGGGGCCACAAGCCAGAGATCGCCGTCAGGCGTCAAGCTGGCTGAGGCGTCAGGGTCAGGGCGATCTTGCCGATGTGTCCGCCGGCTTCCATCAGCCGGTGCGCATCGGCCGCCTGCTCCAGTGCAAATGTCTGGAACAGGTGCGGTTTCAGCGTACCTGCCGCCAGCAACGGCCAGATTTCACGGCCAAGCGCGCTGGCGATCGCAGCCTTCGCGCGTTCGCCTTGCGGGCGCAGCATCGAGCCCATCAACCGGATGCGCCGGCGCATCAGCAGCGCAATATCCAGTTCCACCCGGCCGCCGCGCTGGAATGCGATCGAGACATGGCGTCCATCCTCGGCGAGGCAGGCGAGGTTGCGGGCAAAATAATCTCCGCCGACCATGTCGAGGACGATGTCGACGCCCCGCCCGCCCGTCAGTTCCAGCGCACTTTCAGCGAAATCCTGTTGCCGGTAGTTGATCGCATGGGTTGCCCCGAGTTCGAGTGCGGCGCTGCACTTTTCCGCCGAGCCGCAGGTGACGATGATCGAGGCGCCGCGCGCACGCGCGAAATCGATCGCGGTAACGCCGATCCCCGAGGTGCCGCCGTGCACCAGCAGGGTTTCGCCGGGCTGGCAGTTGGCGAGGCCCGTCAGGTTCGTCCAGACGGTGAACCATGTTTCGGGAAGCGTCGCCGCTTCGGCCATCGTCAGTCCGGCCGGCACCGGCAGGCACTGCCCGGCGGGTGCTGCAACATATTCGGCATATGCGCCGCCTGCCACCAGCGCGGTGACACGATCGCCGATCGACAGGCCCTGCACATTGCTGCCAACGGCGACGATCTCGCCTGCTGCTTCCAGCCCGAGGATGCTGGGCGCGCCGGGCGGCATCGGGTAGAAGCCCATGCGTTGCAGAATGTCGGGCCGGTTCACGCCTGCTGCATGTGCGCGGATCAGCACCTCGCCCGGTTTCGGCACCGGGACAGGGCGTTCGATAACAGCCAGAACGTCCGGGCCGCCGCTGGTTTCCGGGTCGATTGCGCGCATGTGTCGGGGGATCGGCATGGCGACGAGCGTTGCGGCGATCGGGTGGAAAGTGCAAGACCGCCGTGGGCCGGGAACGAGGCCCAGAACAAGGAAGGATTGGCTGATGGACGCCGAGGATTATCTTTCGAAGCGGCCGCAAAGCCCGCTGGCGCTGCTGGCGCGGGAGGATCTGGACCCGCTGAGCGTCGACGAACTGGGCGAACGCATCGCGCTGCTGCAGGCGGAAATCGCCCGCACCGCAGCCAAGCGCGATTCGGCGTCGGCCTTCCGGTCGGCAGCCGACAGCCTGTTCCGCAAGTGAAACTGATCTGGCGGCTGATGCGGCGCGACTTCAGCCTGATGGCTGCGCGCCCGGCCGAGTGGCTGATGCCGCTGACATTTTTCCTGCTGGTGGCGCTGCTGCTGCCGTTCGCCATCGGGCCGGAGCCGCGTTTGCTCGCGCGGCTGGCGCCGGGCATCCTGTGGGTGGGCGCGCTGCTTGCCAGCCTGATGCCTGTATCGACGCTGTTTGCGATGGACGCAGCCGACGGAACGCTCGACCAGTTGCTGGTCAGGGGCGTTGCGGCGGAAACGCTGGCGCTGGCGCGGATGCTGGCGCTGGCGTTCGGGTTCGGCGCGCCGCTGCTGCTGGCGACGCCGATTGCGGCCGTGCTGCTGGGAATGGATGCGGCCGTTCTGCCACGGTTGCTGCCGGGCCTTGCTGCGGGCGCGCTTGGCCTGTCGGCGCTTGGGGTGGTGGCGGCGTCCGTCACGCTGGGGGCGCGGGGCGGCGGCGGGCTGGTGGCGCTGCTGGTGCTGCCGCTGGCGATTCCGCTGCTGTTGTTCGGCAGTCGGCCGATGGACAAAGGGGCGCTCGGGCTGGCGCTGGCGGCGGCGCTGGTGCTTGCGGCGGTTGCCCCCTTTGCAGCGGGGGCTGCGGTTCGGGCATCCCGCGGCTGACGCCGCAGGTTGGGCAGGTGCGACAGCGCGGGGCTGTTGAATCGGGCGAGGTCGTGCTAGGGCGGCCGCAATCATGGCTGCCATCGATATCCACGCGCTTGCCAACCCGTTGCGTTTCCAGCGCTTTGCCGCAGCGGTAACCCCATGGACGCTGACTGTCGGCCTGTTGCTGCTGGCTGTCGGGCTGGGGATGGGCCTGTTTACCGCACCCCCCGATTACCTGCAGGGCGAAATGGTGCGCGTGTTGTACATCCATGTGCCGTCGGCGTGGTTCGCGCTTGGGGGGTATCTTGGCATGGCGCTGGCGGCGCTGGCGGCGCGGATCTGGCGGCATCCGCTGGCCGATCTTTCGGTGCGCGCCATTGCGCCGGTCGGTGCGCTCTATGCCTTTATCTGCCTTGTCACCGGCTCGATCTGGGGTCGGCCAACCTGGGGAACCTGGTGGGTGTGGGACGGGCGACTGACTTCGATGCTGATGCTGTTCCTTTTGTATCTGGGCGTGATTGCGCTGGTGCACCTGCACGATGATCGCGCGCGCGGGCTGAAGATGGCTGGCTATCTGGCGATTGTCGGAACCATCAATCTGCCGATCATCAAGTTCAGCGTGGAATGGTGGAATACGCTGCATCAGCCTGCTTCGATCCGGTTGTCGGGAAGTTCGATCCACCCCGACATGCTGGTGCCGCTGATGGTGTCGGCGGGCGGTTTTCTGTTCCTGTTCGCCGGGCTGGTGCTGGTACGGATGCGCATCCTGATCGCCGAGCAGCGGCTGGAGGTCCGGGCGCTGCGCCGTGCTGCGCGCGCAGGCTGAGGGGTAAGCATAGCCATGCCACACATGCCGTTTCTGGTTGCCGCCTATGGGGTGACGCTGGTCTGCCTGCTGGCGATGCTGGCCGTTTCGTTGCGGCGGATGCGCCGCGCCGAACGCGCACTGGAGGAGGAACGCTGATGGCCGTCGCCCGCCCGAAAAAACAGCAGCGGCTGTTGCTGGCGCTTGCGGCAGTCGCGGCGCTGGTGATCGCCGGGATCATCGCGATGTTCGCGCTGCGCGATACGGCGGCCTATTTCCGGGCGCCGGCCGACCTCACGTCCGACCGGCCGGCGCCGGGGGAAACCTTCAGGCTTGGCGGGCTGGTCAAGTCCGGCTCGTTGCATCGCGCGGCCGACGGCGTCACCATGGATTTCGTCGTCACCGACATGAAGGCGGATACGCCTGTCAGCTATCGCGGCCTTGTGCCCGACCTGTTCCGCGAGGGGCAGGGTGTGATCGCCACCGGCAGCTTTGATGCCGCAGGGCGGTTTCAGGCTGAACAACTGCTGGCAAAGCATGACGAAAACTATGTGCCGCCCGAAGTAGCGAAGGCGCTGGAAAAATCGCACGAGGACATGAAGGCAGAGGCTGCGGCCCTGTCATGATCCCCGAGTTCGGACATTTCTTTCTGTGGCTGGCGGCCGCCGCCGCGCTGCTGCAATCCGTCGGCGTGACGGTTGGATTATGGCGGCGCGACGAAAGCCTTGTGGGGTTGGCCGCACCTGCTGCTGTGGCGCAGGGCCTGTTTACCGCGCTGTCGTTCGCGGCGCTGACGTGGGCGTTCGTGGTGTCCGATTTTTCGGTGAAACTGGTGGCAACGAACAGCCACAGCATGAAGCCGATGCTGTATCGCTATACTGGCGTCTGGTCGAACCACGAAGGCTCGCTGCTGCTGTGGGTGCTGGTGATGGCGCTTTCGGGGCTTGCCGTCGCACTGACCAGAAGCGAACTTGGGCCACGGTTCCGTGCACGCGTGCTGTCGGTGCAGGGGTTTGTGTCGCTTGGGTTTTTTGCCTTCCTGCTGTTTGCCTCGAACCCGTTTGAGCGCATCTTTCCGGCGCCGACCGAAGGGCAGGGGATGAACCCGCTGTTGCAGGATGTCGGCCTGGCGTTCCATCCGCCGTTCCTTTACGCGGGCTATGTCGGGTTTTCCGTGGCGTTCGCCTTTGCGGTGGCCGGGATGCTGGAAAATGCGATCGGCCCGGCCTGGGCCCGCGCGACCCGGCCATGGGTGATCGTGGCGTGGGCGCTGCTGGGTTGCGGCATCACGCTCGGCAGCTACTGGGCCTATTATGAACTGGGCTGGGGAGGCTGGTGGTTCTGGGATCCCGTTGAAAATGCCGCCCTGATGCCGTGGCTTGCCGGAACCGCGCTGCTGCATTCGATCCTGGTGGTGATGAAGCGCGATGCGCTGCGCGCCTGGACACTGCTGATGGCGGTGGCGGCGTTTTCGCTGTCGATGATCGGCACGTTCATCGTGCGCTCCGGCGTCATCACATCGGTGCATGCCTTTGCCGTCGATCCGGCGCGCGGCCTGTTCCTGATGGTGCTGATGGCGCTGTATATCGGCGGCGCCTTCATCATCTATGCGCTGACCGCCGGCCGCATCGCCGAGGGGCGGCAGTTCAGCCTTGTCAGCCGGGAATCGGCGCTGGTTGCCAATAACCTGCTGATTTCCGCCATGCTGGGGGTGGTGCTGCTGGGCACCCTCTATCCGATGATGCTGGAAGCCGCGACCGGAGACCAGATTTCCGTCGGCGCGCCCTATTTCAACCGTACGACGATCCCGATGCTGTTTGCGATGACGGTGCTGATGGCGATCGCGCCGTTTCTTGGCTGGGGGCGCAGCCACACGGCCAAACTGGCCGGACGGCTGCTACCCGCAATCGTGGCGGCCGCGGTGTTCGTGGTGGCGGCGGTCTGGCCGTTCGGTGTACGCGGCGTCGGCGCGGTTCTGGGCTTTGGCACATCGGCACTGCTGGGTGTCGCCAGCCTGATGATCCTGTTCCGAAAGCGGGTCACGATGGCGGTTGCGGGGATGGCGCTTGCGCATCTGGGTGTTGCCGTATCGATCCTTGGGGCCACTGCCTCCGGGTCGATGCAGCGCGAGGCGCTGGTTGCGCTTCGTGTGGGTGATGCGGTTTCGATCGGTTCATGGAAGGCCGAACTTGCCGATGTGCGCCCGGTGGCAGGCCCGAACTGGACGGCAATCGAAGCAAGCCTTGCAGTGTCGCGCAATGGCCGCGAGGTGGCGGTGCTGCATCCGCAGTCGAGGCTGTTCGTCGCGCCGCAGCAGGAAACCACCGAATCGAGCCGCGCGGGCTGGCGCACCGGTGAATTATATGCGGTGCTGGGCAAGCCCGACGGTTCGGGGCGCTGGCAGGTGCATCTGTGGGTGAAGCCGCTGGTCAGGCTGATCTGGTGGGGCGGGCTGCTGATGGCGTTCGGCGGCCTGCTGGCGCTTGGCGGCAAGCTGAGGGCGTTCGCGCCGGGCATGTGGCGTCGGCGATTGGCAGTGCCATCCGTGCAGGTGCAACCGGCATGAGCGGCGTTTCCGGGCGCCTGTTGTGGCTGGTGCCGTTGGCGGTTTTCGTCGGCCTGATGGTGTTGATGGCGGGCAATCTCGGCAAATCGAACGAGGCGGTGATCCGGTCGCACATGGTTGGCAAGCCGGTGCCGGCCTTTGCCCTGGGCGGGGCAGCAGGCGCGCCCGGCCTTGCCCTTGCCGACCTGCAAACCGGCCAGCCGGTTCTGGTGAACCTGTTCGCAAGCTGGTGCCTGCCCTGCGCGGTAGAAGCGCCACAGCTTCAGGCCCTGCGCGCGAAGGGCGCGATGATCCACGGCATCGCGGTGCGCGACACGCCCGAGGATCTTGCCGGATTTCTGCAGAAACATGGCAACCCGTTCACCCGCATCGGCAACGATGAAGGCGGGCGCATGCTGCTGGCGTTCGGTGCCTCCGGGGTGCCGGAAACCTATGTCATCGATGGCAAGGGCGTGATCCGCTATCAGCATCTGGGCGAAATCCGCGCCGAACATTTGCCGCTGCTTCTGGCCGAGCTGGAGAAAGCCCGATGAGGGCGTTGCTGATCGCGTTGCTGCTTCTGCTGGGTGGAAACCCGGCCTTTGCCGAGCCGCCGCCGCCGCCCGATGTGCCGCTTGCCGACCTCGCAATGGAAGCGAAGGCGCACGATGTGATGCTGGTTCTGCGCTGCCTTACCTGCCAGAATCAGTCGATTGCGGATTCGAACGCCGGGCAGGCGCAGGCCATGCGCGCCGAAGTGCGCGAACGGATCGCCGCAGGTGAAAGCCCTGACGAAGTGAAGGCTTTCTTCATCGAACGTTATGGCGACTGGGTAAGCTTTTCGCCGCCAGCGCGCGCCGACACCATGTTGCTGTGGGCGGCGCCGCTTCTGTTTCTGCTGGTGGGCGTTGCGCTGATGTGGCGGAGGATCCGTCGATGAGGTGGCAACCACTTGCCGCAGTTGTGTTGGCCTTTGGGCTGGCGGCTGCGGGCTATGCGTTGACGGGCAGTCCCGGCCAGCCGTCGGTGCCGGCCCCGCAGGCAATCATCAACCCCGACCTGACGCCCGAAGCCGAGCAGGCCTCGAAGGAACTGCTGGAGAATTTCGGCGATGTCCGGGCATGGCTCACATTGTCGGATGCGCTGATTCGCGCCCGCCGCACGGAAACAGCGGTCACGGCCCTGCAATCAGGGCTGGACGCCATTCCCGGCAATGCCGACCTGTGGGTGCAGATGGGCATCGCGCTTGTCGCCCATGCGAACGGCGAAGTTGTGCCGGCAGCGCGGCTGGCGTTCGACCGCGCAAGCCGTCTGGCCCCCGACCACCCGGCGCCCGCATATTTTCTGGGGCTGGCCTGGCTGCAGGCGGGCGAATTCGACAAGGCGCTGGCAACATGGGAAGCCTTGCGCGCAAGAAGCCCGGCGGATGCCCCGTGGGTGCCGATGGTCGATGCGAAGATCGCAGCGATCGGCCGCATGAAGACCATGGCCGCCGAGATGGAGGCAGCGGGGCAGGGCAACCCGCTGGAGCAACAGGGAACCGGCGGGCAATAGGGCCATGATCGGGCGCATTGCGGTCGGACTGCTTCCCTGCTAGCGCCCGCTCCTTGCCGGACGCCTCGACGCCCGGGTCAGTTGGGAAGTGAACAGTCCCGGATGAGCATGGCAACGGCAGAGGCAGACCTCGAAGGGCAGCACCACCCGGACGACGGGCACGGGCACGACAGCATGCGCAAGATGATGCTGGGCGCGCTGGGGGTTGTCTTCGGCGACATCGGCACGTCGCCGCTCTATGCGCTGCGTGAAACCTTTGCCGGGCACCATCCGATTCCCGTCGATGCGCCGCATGTGCTGGGCATCATCAGTCTGGTGTTCTGGACGATGATCCTGCTGGTCACGGTGAAATATGTGTCGGTGGTGCTGCGGGCCGACAACCGTGGCGAAGGCGGCACGATCGCCTTGCAGGCGCTGCTGCTGCGCGAAGGGCATGGTCGGCGCTGGGCGCCCTATGTGGCCGTGCTCGGCATTCTGGCGACTTCGCTGTTCTTTGGCGAAAGCATCATTACGCCGGCAATCTCGGTGTTGTCGGCGGTTGAAGGGCTGACAACGGTCGAGGCGCGGCTGCAGCCGCTGGTGATGCCCGGCGCGATCGGCATCATCATTCTGCTGTTCGTCATACAGGCGTTCGGAACGTCGCGCGTCGGTGCCCTGTTCGGGCCGATCATGCTGTTCTATTTCCTGACGATTGCCGTGCTGGGGGTGATCAGCATTGTTGGGAATCCCACGATCCTGTTCGCGCTGTCGCCGCACCATGCGGTCAGCTTCTTCCGCGACAATGGCGTGCTGGCGTTTCTGGCGCTGTCTTCGGTGGTGCTTTCGGTAACGGGGGCGGAAGCACTTTATGCCGACATGGGGCATTTCGGCCGCAACCCGATCCGGTTCAGCTGGCTGACGCTGGTGCTGCCGGCGTTGATGCTGAACTATCTGGGACAGGGCGCCCTGCTGATCGGCGACCCTGAGGCGATCCGCAGCCCGTTCTTTCTGCTTGCGCCCGAGGATTTCCGCCTGCCGATGGTGGTGATGGCGACGATCGCCACGGTGATTGCATCGCAGGCGGTGATTTCCGGTGCATTTTCGATCACCCGACAGGCGGTGCAACTGGGCTATCTGCCGCGCCTCCGCATCCTGCACACGTCGGCCAGGACCGAGGGGCAGATCTATATCCCCTTTGTGAACTGGACGCTGCTGATCCTCGTCATTCTGCTGGTGCTGGGCTTCCGCACCTCGTCGAATCTGGCGGCCGCCTATGGCATCTCGGTTACTGCGACCATGTTCATCACCACCTGCATGATGGGCATCCTCAGTATCTATGTATGGAAGTGGAACCGCTGGTTTGCGGGGATTGTGCTTGGCATCTATCTTGTGATCGACGGCGCATTCTTCTCGGCCACCCTGACGAAGATCCCCGATGGCGGCTGGTTCCCGCTGATGGTGGGCCTGATCGTGTTCACCATGCTGACGACATGGTCGCGCGGGCGCCTGCTGATGAACCGGCGGCTGACCGAATCCGCCATGCCGATGGAAGTGTTCATCAAGTCCGCCTCGCGCGCGGCGACACGGGTGCCCGGCACGGCGGTATTCCTTACATCGACACGGCAGGGGGTGCCGCATGCGCTGCTGCACAACCTGAAGCACAACAAGGTGCTGCACGAACGGATCCTGATCCTGACGGTGGTGATTGACGAAGTGCCCTTCGTGCGCACCGAGGATCGTGTGGAAGTCACTGATCTTGGTGAAAATTTCTACCGGTTGGCGCTGCATTACGGCTTCATGCAGCAGCCCGATATTCCGACTGCGCTGAAGCATGTCGACAATTGCGGCCCGGAAATCCGCATGATGGACACCAGTTTCTTCCTCGCCCGCCAGACTTTGCTGCCCTCGGCGCGGCCCGGCATGCCGATCTGGCGCGAGCAACTTTTCGCCTGGATGTTGCGGAACGCCGAAACCGCGATGGAGTTTTTCAACCTGCCGACGAACCGCGTCGTGGAGCTTGGCTCACAAGTCGAGATCTGACGGTTGCCGCAGCTTTGCGGCGCCCGCAACTTGTGGCAACGACCTCGCAGGACGCGCTTGCCGATCGCGGCCGGGCGAACACGAGGAGCGACTATGCGCCGGATTTCTGCTGTGACGTTTGCTTCGGCTGTTGCGCTTGCCGCGCCTGCGGCGGCCGCATCCCAGCCGATGGCGCTGGTGACTGGCGGCAAAATTGCGGGAACCTCGGCCGAGGGGGTGAATGCGTTCAAGGGCGTTCCGTTCGCTGCCCCGCCAACGGGCGCACTGCGCTGGCGCGCGCCCCAGCCCGTCGTGCCGTGGAAAGGCGTGCGCGACGCCACACAATACGGGCACGACTGCATGCAACTGCCGTTCCCAAGCGATGCCGCCCCCTTGGGCACAACCCCATCCGAGGATTGCCTCGTCGTCAATGTCTGGGCGCCCGCTGACGCTGCCGGGAAAAAGCTGCCGGTGCTGTTCTGGATCTATGGTGGCGGCTTCGTGAACGGCGGCTCGTCGCCTGCGGTCTATGACGGCGCGGCGATCGCACGCCGGGGCGTGGTGTTCGTCAGCGCCAATTATCGCGTTGGCCGGTTCGGGTTTTTTGCACATCCGGCGCTTGCTGCTGCCGGTGAAGCCGTGGGCGGCAATTTCGGACTGATGGACCAGCAGGCGGCCCTGCGCTGGACGCGCGACAACGCCGCCGCCTTCGGTGGAGATCCGGCGCGGATCACCGTCATCGGTGAATCCGCAGGCGGCATGTCGGTGCTCAGCCTGATGGGCTCCAAGGCGGCGCGCGATCTGTTCAGCGGCGCAGTCATCATGTCGGGCGGTGGCCGTTCGGCGGCGCAACTGCGCGACGCCACAACCGATCGGCCGAACATGCCGTCGGCGCAGGCGATCGGGCAGAACTTTGCACGAAGTGTGGGGATCGAAGGCGTGGATACCGCAGCCCTTGCGCAGTTGCGGGCGCTGCCGGCGGAAAAAATCGTCTCGGGATTGAACCTCGCCAGCATGTTCATGCCGCAGGCAGGCCCGCCAACTTACACCGGGCCGTTCATCGACGGCATCACCCTGACCGACAGCGTCGAGGGGATGTTCAGAAGCGCAGCCGAAGCGCCCGTGCCGGTGATGGTGGGCGCCACCAGCGCCGATATCGGCATCGTGCCGGTGCGCGACAAGCAGGCCCTTTTCGCAACCTTCGGCGCCAACGCCGACAAGGCCCGCCAGATGTACGACCCGGATGGCAACCGGCCGTTTCTGGAAACGATGCTGGCCGTCGGTGGCGATCGCTTCATGGTCGAACCGGCGCGGTTCGTTGCCGGCGAAGTCACGCGGGCAGGGCGGCCGGCCTATCACTACCGTTTTTCCTATGTGGCGGATTCGATCCGCCAGCCGGGCAAGGGTGCCGCGCACGCCAGCGACATTCCGTTCTTTCTGGATACCGCCCAGATCAAATATGGCGCGGCGACAACCGCTGCCGACCGCGAAGTCGCCCACAGGATCGCGGATTATGTCGTCAATTTTGCGCGGAACGGCAATCCGAACGGGGCAGGGCTGCCGGAATGGGTGCCCTATCGTGCCGGGCGCGTGATGGACTTTTCCGCCAGCGGCCAGCCGGTGGATGGCAATGATCCGTTGACGCAGCGCCTTGATCTGGCGATGCCGGAGCAAGGCGCGAAATAAGCCGTTCAGGGCTTTTCAGGTGGAAGGGTGCCGTTCCCGCCCATCACCGGGTACGGGTACAGTGCCTTGCCTGCGTCGTGCGCGCGCTGCTTCGCCGGGCTGTCGGGAAGCACGTCGTCCAGCCGGTCGAGGCGGTTTGGTTCGACCAGCCACTGATCGGGAAAGGGGGCTGCGCCGGTGCCGTTGCGGTTGCGGCGGACGCTCCCCCGCGAGAAACGCGCCGTGAACGGAATCGCATGCGCGCCGGAACTGTTCGCCAGCCCCTTGAACAGGGCCGCGCGCAGATTGATCTTGCGGTCCAGATAGTCGGGGGCGTCGATCAGGTTGTGCATTTCTTGCGGATCGGCTGCCAGATCATATAGTTCTTCGGTATCATAGACGCCGTGATACTGGATGTATTTTACCTGATCACGGACAATTGCGAAGGTTCCCGGCGTCATGGGGAACTGCCAGTCCCAGTAATATTCATAGACGAAGTCAGGCGGTGACCAATTGGCTGCGTCTGCTCCGCCGCGCAGTAACGGCAGCGCGCTTACCCCTTCGAATTGCTGCGGCCGGGGGGCGTCGGCGATATCCAGAAAGGTAGGCGCGAAATCGAGGTTCCTGACCCTGCCGGCGTTCGCCTTGCCGGCAGGAACCAGCCCCGGCGCCCAGACGACCAGAGGAACCCGGATCGAACCTTCATAGGCGTTGCGCTTGTCGATCAGGCCATGGTCGCCGATCAGGAAGCCATTGTCTGACGTGAATACGACCATCGTGTTCTTGTCCAGATGGTTGGCGCGCAGATAGGCCATGATTTCGCCGACGCCATCGTCCACGGCCGACAGCGTGGCGAAGTAGTTGCGCAGATACTGCTGGATCGACATGTCTGTGTTGTAGAAGAAATCGATGCCGTGCCATGTGTTGCGCTGGTTCTGCACCCACATCGGCTTGCCCCTGTTGTTTTCGGGCGTGTTGGCCGAACTTGCTGGAATGGCGAAGTTCACGCCATCATATTGATGCGCATGCCGGGGGGCGGGCAGCGGATCCGAATGGACTGCCTTGTGGCTGAGATACAGGAAGAACGGCTTTCTGGAATCGCGTCCGTTTTTCAGCCAGTCCAGCGCGTATTTTCCCAGCTCGTCAGTCAGATAGCCCGTCTGTGGCACGGCTTTGCCATCGACGTTCAGCATGTTCCTCGCGCCGGCCCTGACCGCTGCCGGCGGCAGGTCTCCGGTGGGCCAATAACTGCCCTGCCCGCGAAAACTGACCCATTTGTCGAAGCCGGGGCGTGGGCCGTCGGCCGCGCTGCCCATGTGCCACTTGCCGATGAACGCCGTCTGGTAGCCCTGTTGTTGCAGGTAGGACGGGAAGAACACCAGCCCCTGTTCCGACGAATTGGTGTTGTCGACCACCAGATGGTTGCGGGCGGTTCGGCCGGTCAGGATCGTTGCCCGGCTGGGGCTGCAAAGCGACGAAGTAACGACGGCGTTCGGATAATAGCTGCCTTCCCGCGCCAGGCGATCGATGTTGGGGGTCTGCACCGTGGGCTGGAGGAAGCCGAGGCCATCGTAGCGCAGATCGTCGACCAGGATGAAGATGATGTTGCGCGGCGGTGTTTTCCCAGAGGTGGCCGCTGGCGCTGCAACGCCGGGCGCTGCTGTTGTGGCCGATGCGATTGCGGTTGCTGCCGTCAGCACGAAATTCTTGAGGCGCATTGCACTTTCCCCGGATGGCCGAATGACATGTTGCGAAACTGTGCCGCATCTGATCGTTACTGTATATGACAAGCTTGTCAATTTTAACCTGCCGCGATACAGGGCGGGAAATGGCATGAGCGACCGAATCGCGACGGGCGATCGGATTGCGCGCAACAGGAGGGTTCAAGTGGGCGATGTTTCGAAGCTTGCGCTGATGATCGGCGCCGGGGCGATGTTCGTGATGGCGCAGGCCGCCGCCGCACAGGAAACTGCGTCGGCCGCAGCGCCAGCGGACGAATTTACCGATACGGCCGACATCGTGGTGACGGCGCAAAAACGCAGTGAGCGCCTGCTGGACGTGCCGGTCGCCGTGTCTGCCGTTACCGGCGATGCGCTGACCGCGCGCCAGATCAGCGATACCAGCGGTTTGACGCTTGCCGTGCCTTCGCTGACCTTTCAGCAGGCGGCGAACCCGGTCGCCAGCAGCTTCCGTATTCGCGGCGTCGGCACATCGCTGTTCGGTCTTGGCACGGAATCTTCGGTCGCGCTGGTCGTCGACGGGGTTGTCAGCGCACGTCAGGCGCAGAACTTCACCGACTTCGCCGACATCGAGCGTGTGGAAGTGCTGCGCGGCCCGCAGGGGACGCTGTTCGGCAAGAACGCGACTGCCGGTGTCATCAGTGTCGTGACCGCGCGGCCGACGCATGAGCTGTCGGGGCGGGTCAGCGCCACGGTTGCTGAAATGAACGAATATCGCGTTGGCGGCACCGTGTCAGGGCCGCTGGCCGATGGGCTGGCGGCGCGGATCACCGGCTATTACAATGACATAGGTGGAAACATCCGCAACGTCTTGACCGGCGACGATGCGAACCGCACGAAAAGCTGGGGTGTGCGCGGCAAGCTGGAGTGGGAGCCGACCGATCGGCTGACCCTGTTGCTTGCCGGCGACTATCGCAAGAGCGACGCCAACTGCTGCCAGGGGGTTCTGGTGCAGACCGGAAATCCGCTGCGTGTGCAGGCCTTTGCGGGGCCGATCGTTCCGCGTCCCGACAACAACGAGGTCTGGAACAACGACAACACTTATGTGAAAACCAACCAGCAGACCTATTCGTTGCAGGCCGACCTCGATCTCGGCGCGGTGGCGCTGACGTCGATCACCGCCTATCAGCGCTATCACCTGATCCAGAATCAGGAAGTGGACTCGATGGGGTTCACCTATCCGGTGTTCATCAGCCCGGCGTCTTCGGCGCAGTTCGAACTGAACTATGGCGACACCCGCATCCGCAACTTCACGCAGGAACTGCGCCTGTCGTCGGTAGGCGAGGGTGCTCTTACCTATGTAGTCGGCGCATTTTATTCGAACGTCTCGATCGACCGCTATTTCTCGCGGCGGCGCGCGATCTGCACCGCCGGTGTCGTCGGGCAGGCCTGCCCGTCCTCGCTCTATCAGTCGCTTGCCAGCGATTCACATCTCTCCAACGAAAGCATCGCCGGTTTCGGTCAGGCGACCGTCGGCATTGTCGGCGGACTGAAGGCGATCGGCGGTATCCGGGTGCAGCATGAAAGCATCGCCGTCGACGGCGAGCGTCTGGGCGTGCTGGTACCGGGCGACCTGCTGTTCGGCGGCGCACCCAGCGTTCGTGCCGGAACCAGCGCCAGTGATACGGCTGTCACCGGCAAGGCCGGTGTGCAGTATGAATTCAGCCGCTTCGCTCAAGCCTATGGAACCTATACGCGCGGTTACAAGGGGCTGGGCCTGAACACCGAAATCACCGCCGACTTCGCCGGGCAGACGCCGGTGCTGCCGGAACATGTGAACGCCTATGAACTGGGCTTCAAGGCGCGCACCGCCGATGGCAAGTTCTCGGTCGCGGTTGCCGCCTTCCTTGCCGACTACACCGATCTGCAGGTGCAGGCGAACCGCTCGAACCCGCTGACGGGCGTCATTTCCTTTGTGCAGACCAACGCCGGATCGTCGCGCACCAAGGGTTTCGAGATCGAGGCGGCGTTTCGTCCGACGCGCGAATTCTCGATGACGTTCGCGTTGACCCACGCCGACAACAGTTTCGACATCGACGGTCTGAACTGCCCGCAGCAGTTTCAGGCGGCCGCGCCGATCGTGGCGATCGGCGGCACGCGGCCGGTGAACAGTTGCTATCGCTATCAATATTACAATAACGCCGGCGCCCTGCTGACGAGCGGCCCCGTGCAGGACGTGCGCGGCGGGATCCTGCCCGCTTCGCCGGAATGGCGGATCAACCTGTCGCCGCGCTATGAACGCGACCTTGCGGATTCGCTGGTGGGCTTCATGCAGGCGGACTTGTCGCTCCAGAGCGCGCAGGGCTTCGCGCTCGAGCAGGACCCGCTGCTCAGGCAGGGCGGCTATGTGCTGGTCGACCTGTCGC
This sequence comes from Sandaracinobacteroides sp., assembly GCF_057137845.1. Taxonomy (NCBI): domain Bacteria; kingdom Pseudomonadati; phylum Pseudomonadota; class Alphaproteobacteria; order Sphingomonadales; family Sphingosinicellaceae; genus Sandaracinobacteroides; species Sandaracinobacteroides sp. The sequence goes on from NZ_DBNHFX010000139.1 coordinate 23,569, forward strand.
TTGGGGCCAGGCAGCCGGATCGCGGGTTCGGCGCGACGGTGTTCGTGAAGAACCTGTTCAACGAGAACTATTATACCGGCATGGTGTCGGGTGCGCTGGTTCCGGCCAACCTGACCCTGCTGGACGTGTTCGCCAACCGGCCACGCAACGCCAACCGCTACTTTGGCGCAACGCTGGACTATCGATTCTGACCGGCCGCGCGCTTCTGGCGGGGCTGTTGTGGCTCGTGACTTCGTCGGCAGGCCATGCGCAGCCCGCAAAGCCGCTGCCGCCGCTTGCCAGATCATGGCCGGGTGGCGTGCAGGTGCTGAAAGGGCAGGTGTATCGGCAGATCGACGGGCAGGAGCTTCTGCTCGACCTGTATCTGCCACCCCGGCGTGATCGCAAATATCCGGCTGTGCTGTTCGTGCACGGCGGCGGTTTCGTGCAGGGCCACCGGCGCATGATGGGGGCGGCGACCGAATTTCCCGCGCTGCTTGCGGGCCTCGCGGCCAAGGGGTTTGTCGTTGCTTCGATCGAGTATCGGCTGGCGCCCGGCGCGCGATTCCCGGCTCAGGTGCGCGACGCGGGCGCGGCGGCGGTCTGGCTGCGCGAAAACGCCGAGCGGTTCGCGATCGATCCGGGCAGGATCGGCGTCTGGGGATCGTCGGCTGGTGGCACGATTGCCAGCACACTTGCGCTGGGCTGCCAGAACGGCCTGTTTGCGCCCGACGGTGACAACAGCGTCCCGCCCGGCGCGAACTGTGTGCAGGCTGCGGCAGACTGGTTCGGGCCGACCACCATCGAGCCGGGGTTTCTGACGCGCGCGTATCTCGGCTGTGCAACCACGGCTGAATGCGGTGTCGAACGTCTGGCGGCAGCGTCGCCCATGGCCTATGTGGCGCGCGGCAGCCCGCCGTTCCAGATCATCCATGGTGCGGATGATGCAACCGTGCCGACGTCGCACTCGCAGCAACTTGCCGAGGCTCTGCGCAGCGCCGGTGCGGACGTCGACTATCAGGTTATGGCTGGGGCAGGACATGGCTTGCGCGCAACCAACCCGGCAGACCAGGCAAGGATTCTCGATGAAGCCATGGCGTCGTTGACAGCCTTTTTCCAGCGGACAATAGGTTTCCGCGCGGGGGCGACGGGCCAAAAGGCCCCCGGACACTAGTCAGGAGGGCTGATTGGGCGTCACCATTCATGACGTCGCGAAACGTGCCGGGGTCTCGATCAAAACCGTGTCGCGCGTGATGAACGACGAACCCAACGTCCGCGAAGCAATGCGCGAACGTGTGCGTGATGCGATGGCGACGCTGGACTATATCCCGAACGCTGGCGCGCGGCGCATGGCCAGTCGCCGGTCTCTGTTGATCGGCATGTTCTTTCACCCCCGCCTTGCCCTCTACGCGACCGGCATACAGTTGGGCGCCGCCCGAAAATGCCGCGAGCGCGACTATATGCTGGCTGCCGAGCCAATCGACATCGGGCAGGACGATGTTCCCGCAATCATCGAGCGGACGGTGCGAAGGGCGCGGCTGGATGGCGTGATCCTCGTGCCGCCGCAATCGAACGAGATTGCGATCGTCGAACTGCTTGAACGGTTGGAAGTGCCGTTCGTTCGCGTGGCGCCGGGGATCGAGCCGGACCGTGGGGCAACCGTCTTCGTCGACGAACGGAGGGGAGGCTATGAGGTTGCGCGGCACCTGATCGGCCTTGGCCATCGTGAAATCGCCTTTCTGGGCGGGCCGATGGTCTCGACGCGCCATGCGCCGCGTTTTCGCCGCGACGGCTTTCTTGACGCCATGGCTGAAGCCGGGCTGCCCGTGCCGGATCAGCGGATCGTCTATGGAAGTTTCACTTTTTCCTCGGGGCAGCGCTGTGCGGAAGAACTGCTGGGGCAACGCCGACGGCCAACGGCGATCGTCGCTGCGAACGACGCAATGGCCGCAGGCGTTTTGTCGGCGGCAGCGCGGCGCGGGCTGGTCGTGCCGCGTGACCTGTCGGTCACCGGGTTCGACGACATCGAGCTGGCGAGCATCGTCTCCCCGCCGCTGACCACCATTCGCCAGCCGCTCGAACAGATCGGCGCGGCGGCGGTCGAGCTGTTGCTTTCGGCGCAGATGGGCAACCGGATCGAGGGGGTGAGCCGCCGGTTGGATATTGAGCTGGTGATCCGGGACAGCACCGCCGCGCCGTCGCGCTGAACAGGGCAGGGCGGCGTCAGTCCTTCTCGGGGCGGCGCCTGCCAATGATCATCGACGGCTGTGTGCGATAGACCGCCAATCGCCTGTTTGCCGCATCGATCCGGGCTGTCAGGTCTGCGACGACATCCGGGTGCCGGTCAGCGAGGCTGTAGCTTTCCGAAGGATCCCTCGACAGATCATAGAGCTGCGGATACCCGCGCGACGGCAGGTCCAGCAGAAGGTTACGGTAAAAATCCGCCGTCACCAGCTTCCAGCGCTGGGTGCGGATCGCCACGACATCCTCGTCGTTGAACAGCAGCAGCTCCGCGTGCGGGCTGGGCCTGCCCTGCAACAGCATGGCCGAAAGGTCGCGGCCGTCCAGCGTAACACCCGGTGGCGGTGCGACGCCCGCCATCGCACAGAAGGTGGGAAGGAAGTCTATGCTCATGCCGATCGCATTGTGGCGCCTGCCGGCGGGGATGGTTCCCGGCTGCCACACGATCGCCGGCACGCGATACCCGCCGTCGTAACCGGCGCCGCCTTTGCGCTGGCGCAACCCACCGGTCGCTCCCTCGAACCAGGGGCCGTTGTCAGACGTGAAGATGACCAGCGTATCGCGGGCGATGCCAAGCTGCCCAAGCCGTTCGAGCAGGCGCCCGACGATGGAGTCTATTTCCTCCACCACGTCGCCATAGGTGCCGGCGGCGGATTTGCCGTGGAAATCCGGGTGCGGGATGGCGGGCAGGTGTGGGGCACTCAGCGCAAGGTCGAGGAAGAACGGATGGTCCTTGTGTTCCTCGATGAACGCCAGCGCCTTGTCGCAGAACTGCTGTTGCAGCATCTGGATGTCGGCGGGCGCTGACGTGGCATCGCCGTGGCCGCGCGCTTCATAAAGGGCCAGCGGCTTGATGTCGTGGCTGTATGGTATCCCGAAATAATAGTCGAAGCCATGTTGCGTGGGCAGCCAGTTCGGCCCGGTGTGGCCGAGATGCCATTTGCCGATCAGGGCGCTTTTGTGCGTGCTGGCCAAGGCCGAGGCGATCGTCCGTTCTGACTGCGGCAGCACGCGTTTGTCGTTGGCGAGGATGACCCCGTATCCAAGCCCCGTGCGGACGGCATAGCGCCCGGTCAGCATCGCCGCGCGCGAAGGTGTGCAGATGTTCGCGCCGGCGTAAAAGTCTGTCAGCGTCGTGCCTTGCCGGGCCATCCGGTCGAGGTTGGGGGTGCGGATCGAGCCGCGCGCGGC
>NZ_DBNHFX010000140.1:0-3882 GCF_057137845.1 Sandaracinobacteroides sp.
CTTGCCCACAGCAGCGAAACCAGCCGGACAACGCTCGAGCGGCTGTCGGCCAATGTGCAGGAAATCGGCAGCGAACTTGCGCGGCTGTCGCAGCCCCTGCGCGACACGCGGGGCGCAACACAGGAACTGCAAGGCGCCGTCGGCATGTTGAAGGAAACGGCGCTGCAAACGGTCGACGTGCTGGTGCAGGTGATCCCGGAACGCAGCGTCAGCGCCAGCAAGGCAGCCGAAACGCTGGCCGGAGACCTTGGGGCGCTGGTCAACGCCATCGAAGCAGCGCACGGCCGGGCGCAGGCGCTGGCCGAACCCATCGCCAGCAGCCGCGCCGCGCTCGATGAAGCCGGGCGCGCATACACCAGCCAGCGCGAAGCGATCGAAGCGGCGGGCGTGACGCTGGTCGCAGAACTTCAGCGCGCGCGCACGCTGATCGGCGAAGTCGAGGAGCAGACCCGCGACACCTCGCTGACTGCCGCGACCCGGCTGGTCGAAGCCATGGCGCGTGTCCGCGACGTGACTTCGCAAACCACCGGCACCATGCGCGAGATGCTGGACGGGCTGCTGGCCGAAGCGCAGGAAAGCCTGTCTGCCGCCGCCGACGAGGCCATGCGCAAAAGCTTCGTCGAACCGATCGCCCGCCATGCCCGCGAAGCGGAGGCAGCAGCCGCCGCCGCTGCCGAACGCACCGCGGGCAGCATGGCGGCGCTTGCAAACACGCTGAAGCTGATCGAAGACCGGACGAGCGACCGGGTGACGAAGCTTGAAGAAGCGCACCAGTCGGACATTCTGGCCGCCGCCAGCCTGCTGACAGATGAACTGGCACGGTCGTCGGTTTCGATCGCGTCCGCACTCGGCCGGCCGATGGACGACAATGACTGGGCACTCTGGCGCAAGGGCGAGCGCGGCCTGTTCAGCCGTCGCGCCCACGCATTACTCGACAAGCACGAAGCGCGCGAACTGAAGTTGCTGCTCGATGGCAATGACGGTTTTGCCCGCAGCGCGCGCGAATACACCGCCGCTTTCGAAGCATTGGCGCAACGGTTCGAAGGGCAAGCCCCCGGCCTGGTGTCGGCCTTGCGTGGGTCGGAACAGGGCCGGCTTGCCGCCGCATTGTCCGAGGTGCTGGAAGGCTGAGACGCCTGCTCAGGTGGTGGTTGCCAGATTCCCGAACGGCATCCAGCTTTCGATGTCTGCCCGGCTGATCCAGCCAAAGGTCCAGTTCAGCCAGAACAGCAGGAACAGCCCTGCCGAGATCAGCGTCGTCCACAGCAGCTTACGCGCGATCAGCGAACTGTGCGGCGCACTCGAGGCCTGCCCCGGCACTTCGTCCTCGCCCAGTTCCGCCGAAGTCCTGACGCCATAGGGCAGCACCAGAAACAGGGTGAACACCCAGAACAGGATGTAGATACCGATCACCGAATACCAGGGCATCACCCGTCAGCCCTCCAGCCCGATCATCTGCACGTCCGTCGGCGGCTTCTTGCCGGTCCATTTGCGCGCCACGCGCCGAACCGCCACCTTCAGCTCGTCCTCCAGCCGTCGCCTGTCGGCCAGGCCCTGCTTTCGAACCACCGCTTCGGCCGCATCTGCGGCTTCGGCAAGAAAAGCCTCCTCGTCTTCCTCGACGGGCAGGCCGCTTGCCAGCACGCGCGGCCTGACGGCAAGGCGGCCGCGCCGATCGGTGACGATCGTCACCACCATATGGCCAGACCAGGCCATCTTGCGGCGCGCAGCCATCGTTGCCCCGTCGGCGGGCAGGATCACATCGCCGTCCAGCACCAGTCGGCCATGCGCCTCGTGCGAGATGATTTCCGGGCCATCGGGCGCCAGCCGGATCGCCGTGCCGTTCGTCGGCACGATCGCCTTTTCCACGCCCGCCGCCAGCGCCAGCCGTGCGTGTTCCTCCATGTGGCGGCGTTCGCCGTGCACCGGCACCGAGATGCGGGGCCGGATCCAGCCATACATGGCTTCCAGTTCCGGCCGGCCCGGATGCCCGGACACATGCACATGCGCCTGCCGGTCGCCGATGATCTCGATCCCGCGCGCGGCAAGCGCATTCTGCACCCGGCCAATGGCGATTTCATTGCCGGGGATCTGCTTCGAGGAATAGACGACGAGATCGCCCGATTCCAGCTTCACCGGGTGCGTCCCCTCGGCGATACGGGCCAGCGCGGCCTGCGGCTCTCCCTGTGTGCCGGTCGCCACCAGCAGCAGGTTTTCGCGCGGATGGTTGGCGGCGTCCTCCCAGCTCAGCGTTTCAGGAAAGTCGCGCAGGTATCCGGTCGCCTTCGCCACCTCGATGATACGTTCCAGCGAGCGCCCGATGACGACGATCCGGCGGCCCGTGGCTTTCGCCACTTCGCCAAGCGTATGCAGCCGCGCAGCATTGGAAGCGAAGGTCGTGACCAGCACGCGCCCCTTCTTTCGGCTGCGCACCAGTTGCATCAACCCGTCCAGCACATCCGATTCCGAGCCGGAAGGCTTGGCGTTGAAAACATTGGTGGAATCACCGATCAGCGCCAGCGTTCCCTGCCCGCCATTGTCGCCGATGACGCGCAGTTCCGCGTCGGTTGCGGGATCGCCTAGGATCGGACGCGCATCCAGCTTCCAGTCGCCGGTGTGGAACAGCCGCCCATAGGGCGTATCGATCACCAGGGCGTTGCCTTCGGGGATCGAATGCGCCAGCGCCACATAGGTTGCGCTGAACGGCCCCAGTTCAACCTTGCCCCCCAGCGGCACCACTTTCAGCTTCACCTCGCGAGAGATGCCCTCCTCGTCGAGCTTGCGGCGGATCAGTCCGGCGGTGAACGGCGTCGCATAGAGGGGCACCCCAAGTTCTGCCGCAAGATAGGGGATCGCGCCGATATGGTCTTCGTGGCCGTGGGTCAGGATCACGCCCAGCAGATCCTTGCGGCGCTCCTCGATGAAGCTGAGGTCGGGCAGAACGATATCGATCCCCGGCAGCGACGGATCGGCAAAAGTCATGCCGAGATCGCACATGATCCATTTGCCACGGCAACCATAAAGATTGACGTTCATGCCGATCTCGCCCGAGCCGCCAAGCGGCAGGAAGATCAGTTCTTCACCCGGTTTCAATTATTGCTCCCTGACGTTCAGGCCATGGATCCGGATCAACCCCCTGATCGTCAGGTCCGGGTCCACATGCTGGATGACATCGCTGTGACGGCTGAACAGCGGCGCCAGACCGCCGGTCGCGATCACTGTGGCGTCGCCGCCGATTTCGCCACGCATGCGCCCGACAAGGCCTTCGATCAAGCCCACATAGCCCCAGAACACGCCGGACTGCATCGCGTGCACCGTGCCCTTGCCGATCACGCCCTTGCCTGCGGCCGGAGGCTCGACTGCAACGCGCGGAAGCCGCGCCGCCGCGCGATAGAGCGCATCCATCGACAGGTTGATGCCGGGCGCGATGATGCCGCCATCATAGGTGCCGGCGGCCGACACCACATCAAAGGTCGTCGCCGTTCCGAAATCGATGACGATCAGGTCGCCGGGCCAGCGCTGGTGCGCGGCAACCGCATTGACGATGCGGTCCGCGCCCACTTCCGCCGGATTGGGCAGGTTCACCGTCATGCCGTAGCTGACGCCGGGCGCTCCGGTAACCAGCGGCTCAACGCCCGAAATCCGCCGCGCCAGCCCGCGCAGATTGAACAGCGTCTGCGGCACGACACTGGCGATTACGACATCGGTGATCGCGCCGCGATCGACCGCTTCCATCTGCATCAGTTGGTGCAGCCAGACCAGATACTCGTCGGCGGTGCGGCGCTCGTCGGTCGAGATGCGCCACCGCCAGCGGATTTCGTCGCCCTCCACCAGCGCAAACACGATATTGGTGTTGCCGACATCGATCGCCAGAAGCATCAG
>NZ_DBNHFX010000141.1:0-24599 GCF_057137845.1 Sandaracinobacteroides sp.
TGACGCCGCCGTGCGCGAGGATGGATGGGCGGCGATGTCGGCGGCGGGAAGCGCGGCCAAGCGACAAGCCCCAATTGACCCACGCAATTACGGCGTCAAGAATTTCCCCGCGCTCTTTGCGGCGACCGGCTTGTTCGAGATTGTGAAAACCGAAAGCGGTCAAAGCTATGTTGCCGACAGGCGCAACAAGGACCGAACGCCACAACCGAGCCGATAGGCGAGGTCAGTTGTTCCGTGCCTGTTGCTCCGCCTCGAACGCGCGCTTTCCCTTGCGCTGCCACAGGTGATCGACCCTCACCGAGTGGTCCAGCTTGATTGTTGGTGCATATTCGCCTCCGACGCCATGGCCGGGTCCCGCTTCGAACATTTATCGCAGTAAACTCAATATGTTGACACCATGCCTGGTGCCCGTGGGGTCCTCGCCAGTCGCTGCCGCGGGTTCCGTGTTCAGAAGCCGTTGCCGCCTTCGGTTGGTTGCAGTTCGTCGATCGCTTCGAACAGGCGGGTCAGTGCTGCGCGTTCTTCTTCGCGGATTTCCGGCCGCCAGATTTCGAACAGCAGGATCACCCTGGTGTCGCGCCCGCGATTCCAGGCCTCATGTTCGATGCTGTCGTCGAAGACGAAGGCCTTGCCGATTTCCCAGCTTCTGGTTTCCGGCCCGACGCGCAATGCGCAGTCCGGGTTTACCACCAGTGGGATGTGGCAGATCAGCCGGGTGTTCAGCATCCCGTGGTGCGGCAGAATGTGGGTGCCGGGCTTCAGCAGCGACCAGAGCGCCATCGGCGAGCGCCCGCGTATGACGGGGATCGGCGCGCGTGAAAGGGCCGCCATCGTTGCCGGCGATGCCCGTGCATGGTCTTCGACGATCTCGCCGTTGTTCCAGAAATAATGCGCGCCCCAACTGGAATCGTCTTTCAGGGGGTTGTTCGGCGCGGGGCGGTCGGCCCGGCTTTCGACATAGGGGCGAAAGTCCGATCCGCCGGCCAGCCTTGCCTGCAATTCACCTTGCATCGCGGGCGTTGCTGCCTCGATGTCGGCCAGCCAGTCGAACTCGCGGCGATCATAGAAATGGCGCTGCGGCAGGCCGGGGAAATAGAACATGCTGGGCTGTTGCAGGTATAGTTGCGCCTTGCCGGTCAGCAGGTCCAGCGCATGGCCGATGCGCGGCAGCGCCGATACGTCGCCCATACTGTCCATCAGATGGGTCTGAAAGCGCCGGCCGGCGGCTTCGACATGGGCGGCGGCACGGTGCAGGACCGGATGCAGCGCCGACGGCGGCGCTTCGATGCTGGCCTGCCCCAGCGCCGCCTTGAAGAATGAAACCGCCGCCCGGTCGTCGCCGCGCCGGTGCTTCAAGTCGCCCATCGCCAGCAGCGCCGGCAGGTGGCGCGGTTCTGCCGCAAGCTGCAAGGCAAGCGCGGCTTCTTCGCCATCAGTATCGCCCAGATGTGCGCAGACCTGCGCCAATGTCATCGCCGGCGGCGACTGCATGGCCTGCAACCTGTCGCGCGCGGTTGCCAGATCGCGCCGCGCAATCGCTTCGCGGCCCTGTTCCAGCAGCAACTGGTCAGTCATCGAGGGTCTCAGAGCTGGCTATAGGGAATCGAGAAGGTATCGCAGGCGGCCGGATCGCCGTGCTCGAAGCCCTTTGTCAGCCAGCGGATGCGCTGATCCGAGGTGCCGTGGGTGAAACTGTCGGGCACTACGCGGCCCTGCGCCTGCCGTTGCAGCGCATCGTCGCCGATCACCTGCGCGGCGCGCACGCCTTCCTCGAAGTCGCCGCTATCCAGCAGGTTGCGGTTTTGCGCGGCCCATACCCCGGCATAACAGTCGGCCTGCAGTTCGAGCCGCACGGAAAGCTGGTTCGCCTCGGTCTTGCCGGCGCGCTGCTGCGCGCGTGAAACTTCCTGCGAGGCGCCGGTCAGGGTTTGCACATGGTGGCCGACTTCGTGCGCGATCACATAGGCGGCGGCAAAATCGCCGGGGGCGCCGAAGCGGCGCGACAGTTCGTCGAAGAAGCTGGTGTCGAGATAGACCTTGTGGTCGGCCGGGCAATAGAACGGGCCGGACGCCGCAGTCGCGCCGCCGCAGGCCGAACGGATGCTGCCATCGAACAGCACCAGTTTGGGCGCCGGATAGCGTTGTCCGCTCGCCTCGAAGATCTTGCCCCATGCATCCTCGGTGGTGGCCAGCACGCGGGCGACGAACCTGTCGGATTCGCCCTGAAGCTGGCCTGCCTCGCCGCTGGCCTGCGCCGCCGGTGACTGGGTGGTTACCTGTGGCCCGACCGGCCCCGCCCCCTGCCGTGAACCGACGCCGTTCAGCAGGAAGATCGCGCCCAGCGCTACGACGATGCCGACGATCCCGAACCGCGATCCCAGCATCGGCAGCAACATGCCCAACAGACCGCCAAGGCCGCCGCCGACACCGCCGAGTTGCTGGCCGTCGGCGCCGAAGCCCATGCCGCCTTCGTCGCGGCGGTTTTCGATGTTGCTGCTTTCGCGCTGGTCGTCGAGTCGCATGAACACTCCCTGTCATGTCCGGCTGATGGCTGCGATTCTATGCGAGTTTCCCGCCCCGCGCGAGCAAAAGCGCGCTTGCTGCTTGGCGGCAGGCCGATGTTGCGCGAAAGATACGCCACGAACAGCATTCCTGAACGGAGACGAAGATGCGCGCGATGATGGCAGCCCTGAGTTTGACGGTTGCGGCGCCGGTGGCGGCGGCAGAGCAGAAAGCACCGCCGATCGTTGCCTATGACGTGCCGGCAGAGGCTGGTGTCGTGCAGGAAACATGGGCGACGGGCCTGTCCCGCCCGTGGAGCATCGCCTGGCTGCCGGATGGCCGGGCGCTGGTGACCGAGCGGGCAGGCACGCTTCGTATTCTGGCGGCCGACGGCAAGCCCGGCGAACCGGTGGCGGGCGTGCCGCAGGTTCTGGCGGTCGGGCAGGGCGGGTTGCTGGATGTGGCCGTGCACCCCGATTTCGCGCGGAACGGCTTTGTCTATCTGGCCCATTCGGTTGGCGAGGAAAGCGCCAGCCGGACTGCACTTTCGCGTGGCAGGCTGGTCGGCAACCGGCTGGTCGAGGTGAAGGAGCTTCTGCGCAACCCGGTCGCCAAGCAGGGCGGCCAGCATTTCGGTTCGAGGCTGCTGTGGCTGAGCGACGGCACCCTGCTGATGAGCGTCGGCGATGGCGGCAACATCAATGTCCAGCTTGACGGCAAGCCCATCCGCACGAACGCGCAGAACCCCGGCAACTGGTTCGGCAAGGTGCTGCGCCTGACGGACGATGGCAAACCGGCGCCGGGCAATCCCGACGTGCGTGCCGGGAAGGGCACATGGGATCCCTTCGTCTGGAGCATCGGTCACCGCAATACGCAGGGTCTGGCGCTGGACCAGAGGACCGGGATCGTCTGGCAGACCGAGCATGGCGCGCGCGGCGGGGACGAACTGAACCGGCTGGTAAAGGGCGGAAACCATGGCTGGCCGCTGGTGACCTACAGCATGGAATATAGCGGGCAGCCGATCAGCAGCGAAAAGACGCGCGCCGGGATGCGTGACCCGGTCTCTGTCTGGATCCCGTCGATCGCGCCTTCGGGGCTGGCTGTCTATCGCGGCAAGGCGATCCCGGCGCTGGATGGCGCAATTCTGGCGGGTGGACTGGCGAGCCAGGACGTGCGGGTGCTGCGGATCGGCGCCGATGGCAACCCGACGCCCGAGCATCGCGTGAAGATCGGTGCGCGCGTGCGTGATGTGGCGGTTGGCCCGGACGGGCTGGTCTATGTCCTGACAGACGAGGAGCAAGGCCGGATCATCCGCCTGAAGCCCACAAGCTGAGGGCCTGCCAGCCCCGGCCGACCACATAAAGCCCGGTTGCGATGACGGCGAAAGCGAACAGCTTCGCCAGCAGGTTCTTTGCATTGGCAAGCGCACGGCCGGACCGGACACCGGCCACCGTGCCAAGTGCGCCGCCGATCGCCATCAACGCCGTCAGCCCCCAGTCCACCCGGCCGGCGGCGGCATAGCTTGCGGCGGTCGTTGCGCCCAGCGCAAAGACAACAGCAAGCGACGTACCGATGGCCGAGGCAACCGGCATCCCCGTCGCCAGCATCAGCGCGGGAACGATCAGGAACCCGCCGCCAATGCCGAAGAAGCCGGCCAGCAGTCCGGTCGCCATGCCCAGCGGCAGCAGCCGGACGAGGAGTGGCGCCACATCGGCGCGGCTGACCTGAAAATCATGGCCACGGGCGGCGGGCCGCCTGCGCAGCATCACCATTCCAACCGCGATCATCAGCAGCCCGAACAGCGCCAGCAGCAGGTCGGGGTTGGTATGTCTGCCCAGTTGCGCGCCGAGTGCGGCGCCCGGCACCCCGGCTGCGGCAAAGGCGATGGCGCACCCCCACTGCACGGTGCCCGAACGGGCGTGCCCGGCAAGCCCCATCAGCGCCGAAAGCGACACGGCAACGGCGGCCGTGCCGATTGCGGCATGGGTATCGCCGACGCCCACCACATAGACCAGCAGCGGCACGGCAACGATCGAGCCGCCAGCCCCCAGCAACCCCAGAATGAACCCGATCACGACGCCCGCGCCGATCGCAGGCACAACCCACGGCGGCATCAGCCGAAAACCGGCCGGGAAACGACGCCCGGTTGCAAATGCGGTGGCGCTGGCATGTGCGCATGGGCTGGGCAGGGGCGGCTTCTGTCAAGCTTTACCTGTAGGCTTTTATTGCGCAGGCTTGCGCGATGGACCCATTGCGCAACCCCTTTGCACCGGGCGCCGGCACCCGCCCGCCGGAACTGGCAGGCCGCGACGACATTCTGGAACGGGCAACGGTTGCGCTGGACCGGGCGGTCATGGGGCGGCCTGCCCGCAGCCTGATCCTGTACGGGTTGCGCGGCACCGGCAAAACCGTGCTGCTGGGCCAGATCCGCCGCGACGCCGAAGCACGCGGTTTGCAGGCAGTGCGGATCGAAGCGCCCGAGGGCAAGTCGCTTCCGGCCTTTCTTGCGCCGTCGCTGCGTGCAGTGCTGCTGCGGCTCGACCGCATGGAATCGGCAAAGCAGGGCGCAAAGAAGGCGCTCAGGGCGCTGGCCGGGTTTGCCCGGCTGAAACTCAGCTATCACGATCTCGAACTGACGCTGGACGCCGAGCCCGAGAAAGGCCTTGCCGATTCGGGCGATCTGGAACTGGACCTGACGGAACTGCTGTCGGCGGTGGGCGAAGCCGCCCGCGAACGGGCGACGGCTGTGGTGCTGGCGATCGACGAGTTTCAGTATGTGAAAGAAGCCGAGATGGCGGCGCTGATTGCAGCGATGCACGCGGTGGCGCAGGCGCAACTGCCGGTGGCGATGGTGGCGGCGGGCCTGCCGCAACTGCTGGGCCAGATCGGCCGGGCGAAAAGCTATGCCGAACGCCTGTTCGAATATGTCGAGGTGGGTGCGCTGGATCCGGGCGCCGCGCGCAACGCCGTCGTCATCCCGATCGAGCGCGAGGACGAGGAAATCGAACCGGCTGCCGTCGAGGCCATCCTCGGGCAGACGCAGGGCTATCCCTATTTCCTGCAGGAATGGGGGAAGCACACATGGGATCTTGCCTTTTGTTCACCGATCACCGTGCAGGACGTGGCGAACGCCACCGTGATGGCGGTTGCCGAACTGGACGCCAGTTTCTTCCGGGTGCGCTTCGACCGGCTGACGCCTACCGAAAAACGCTATATGCGGGCGATGGCTGAACTGGGCGCCGGGCCGCATCGTTCGGCCGATATCGCCGAACTGCTGGGCAAGCAGGCGACGCAACTGGCCCCGATCCGCAACAGCCTCATCCGCAAGGGCATGCTGCATTCCCCGGCGCACGGCGACACCGCATTCACCGTGCCGATGTTCGACAGTTTCATGAAACGCATCATGCCCGGGCCGGACTGGCACAATCGCTAGTGCGAGCAGTATTTGCCACACTGGTTTACAGTTAAGCTATTGGCGTTGTGGTTCATCCGGGTTAGCCAAGTCGCAAGGGTCGGAAAGAACCACTTGGGAGTTGGGCCGTGAACAACCGTTCTTATTCTGCACACAGCAGCGCGCTCGATCGGACTGCCGTTGATCGCGGAGCGCTGGATTATCTCGTCAATCGCAACCAGCAGCAATCGAACTGCAACGCCGATCCGGCCTTGGCCAGGCTGATCGCGCAGGACAGCCGCCTTGCCGACGAACGGGCGCGCATCGCGTCGGCCCGGATCCGGCTGGAGCAGCATTCGGGCGCCATGGCGATCGCCGGGGTGATTCTGGTGGTGCTGCTGGTGGCCAGCCTGTCGCTGGTGATGGAAATGCCGGTTGCCGAACAGCCGATCCGCATTCTGGCCGCCGGTGTGGCCATCGTGCTGTTCGGATTGCTGATCCGGCCCGCGCGTGGCGAACTGAACCTGCTGCTGCCGCTGCATGTTGCCGTCTGCGTGTCGCTGCTGAGTGAAGGCGGCTGGCATGCAAACCACAGCCCTGTCGGCTGGGATATGACGCTGCTGCTGCTTGGTATCGCGGCCGCTGTCGCTGGCACCCTGCGCGACATGCGCATGCGCTCGCTTGATATCGATGAAGCAGATCTGGTGATGAAGGCGCGCGGACGCCTTGCCAGCATCGAATCGACGCGCCGCTGGGAAGACGCGTCGATCTGAAGGCCGGGTATCCGGGGCTGCCGAGTATCAGTCCCGGACTTAGGCATGGGCGCCCCCGGATTTTCCCATGCCACGCTGCGATCAGATGATGCCTTCGCCGGCCAGTCCGCGAAGGTCGTCGTCGGAAAGATCCAGCAGTTCCCGATAGATTTCATGGTTCGAGGCACCGACCGGCAGCCCCGGCCAGTTCACCCGCCCCGGCGTCGCCGACAGCCGGGGAAAGACATTCTGCATGACCAGATTGCCGAACGCCGGATGCGCGACTTTCACCAGAGCCTCACGCGCACGGAACTGCGGGTCGTCCAGCATGTCGGGCGCCTTGAAGATGCGTCCCGCCGGCACGCCGTTTGCCTCCATCAGCGATAATAGCTCGGCCGATGAAAGCGTTTTTGTCCACCCGGCGATGTGCTCGTCCAGTTCGGCCTGGCGTTCGCCGCGCGCTTCGTGGGTGGCAAAGCGCGGATCGGCTGCAAGACCAGGTTCGCCCATGGCGTTGCACAGGCGGGTGAACACGCTGTCCTGGTTGGCGCCGATCAGCACTTCGCCATCCTGCGTCGGGTAGACGTTCGACGGTGCGATGCCCGGCAGGATCGAGCCGGTCCGTTCGCGGACGAAGCCCGCTTCGGTGTATTCCGGCACCGTTGCCTCCATCATCGCCAGCACCGATTCATAGATCGCGGAATCGATGACCTGCCCCTCGCCGGTGCGGTGGCGGTGGTGCAACGCCATCATCGCGCCCATGCAGGCGAAGGTGGCGGCAAGCGAATCGCCGATCGAAAGGCCGACGCGGCTGGGCGGCAGCGACGGGTCGCCCGCCAGATTGCGCAGACCGCCCATCGCCTCGCCGATCGAGCCATAGCCTGCGCGCCGGGCATAAGGCCCGGTCTGGCCATAGCCCGACACCCGGATCATGATGAGGCCGCTGTTTTCGGCCGACAGGGCATCATAGCCTAGATTCCATTTCTCCATGGTGCCGGGGCGGAAATTTTCCAGCAGGAAATCGGTTTTCCTGACCAGCCGCTTCAGCAGTTCCTGGCCGCGCGGGTCGCGCAGGTTCAGGGTGATGGTTTTCTTGTTGCGGCCAAGCACCGGGAACCACACCGGCTTGCCATTGCCCCATTGCCGCATCGGATCGCCCGCCGCAGGATCGCCGGGTGCCGCAGGCGGCTCGACCTTGATCACCTCGCAGCCGTGGTCGGCCATCAACTGCCCGCAGAAGGGACCGGCAATCAGCGTCCCCAGTTCGATCAGTCGCAATCCGTCAAGCGCGCCCTGTGCCATTCGCGGCCACTCTCCTTGTTCCTCGTTCGATCGGGGCATAGAGGGAGGCAGGCGGATGCGACAAGCCGCAACAGACAGGACCAGCCAGATGCAGAACGATTCCCCCGCCATCCAGATCGTCGAAGTAGGCGCGCGCGACGGCCTGCAGAACGAAAAGGAACTGGTGCCGACCGAGGGCAAGTCCGGCCTGATCGACCGGCTGCTTGATGCCGGGGTGAAACGCATCGAGGTGGCGAGCTTCGTCAATCCCGCGCGCGTGCCGCAGATGGGCGACGGCGAGGCGGTGATTGCGGCCCTGCCCGATCGACGCGACGTTTCCTACATCGGCCTTTGCCTGAACAAGCGCGGGGTGCTGCGCGCGCTCGGCACGCGCGAAGGCGGGCGGCGCGGCGTCGACGAAGCCGGTTGCGTGATCGTTGCATCCAACACGTTCGGCCAGCGCAACCAGGGGCAGACGATCGACGAGGGCATTGCCGAAAACCGGGCGATGCTGAAGCTTGCCCAGGAAGGCGGACTGATCGGACAGGTGACGATCGCCACCTCCTTCGGCTGCCCGTTCGAGGGGAAGGTGCCGCCGGAAACCGTCGTGCGGCTGGCCGTGGAAATGGCGGAAGCCGGAGCGGCAGAGATCGCCCTTGCCGATACGATCGGCGTTGCGGTTCCGGCGCAGGTGGAAGACCTGTTCGGCCGCGTCGCCGAAGCAGCGCCGGGCGTTCGATTGCGCGCGCATTTCCACAATACCCGTGGCGCCGGGATCGCCAATGCGTGGACCGCATGGAAGGCAGGTGTCCGCACCCTCGATTCGTCGCTGGGCGGCCTTGGCGGCTGCCCGTTCGCGCCGCGCGCCACCGGCAATATCGCGACCGAGGAACTGGTCTATCTGCTCGATCGTTCCGGCATCGCGTCGGGCGTCGATCTCGATGCGCTGATCGCCACCAACCACTGGTTCGAGGCGATCCTCGGCCGACAGATGCCATCGCTTGTGGCGCGGGCAGGGAACTGGCCGGAAAAGGCCGGCTGAACTCAGGCGGTTGTCGAGTAGCCGCCGTCTGCGGTGATGGTGGCGCCGCACAGATAGGCTGAAGCGCGTGATCCGAGGAACAGCGCGACACCGGCCATGTCCTCAGGGGTGCCCCAGCGCGCCATCGGCGCGACCTGCATTGCCCCGCCGTCGATCTCGTCGGCGACTCCGGCCGTCATCTTCGAGGGGAAATAGCCCGGCGCGATCGCGTTGACCGCGATATTCCGACGGGCCAGATTCTTCGCCATCATGCGTGTCAGGTGCAGCACACCGGCTTTCGACGCTGCATAGCTGTAGGTTTCCATCGTCGAGACATGCTGCCCATCCATCGAGCCGATGTTGATGATGCGGGCATTATCGGCAGGGGTTGCCGCCGCTTCCAGCAGCCCGATCAGCTTTTGCGACACGAAGAAGACCGACTTCAGGTTGATGTCCATCACCTTGTCCCAGCCGACTTCAGGGAATTCGTCGAAGCCTGCGCCCCAGGATGCGCCGGCGTTGTTGAACAGCACATCGACCTTGCCCGTCACCTTTGCCACTTCGGCGGCGAAACGCTCGATCTCGGGCATTTGCGACAGGTCGGCGGGGATCGGCGTGGCGGCGGCGCCGAGGCTTGCCGCCAGCGCCTCCACGTCGGCTGCCTTGCGGCTGGAGAGGATCACCTTCGCGCCGTTTTCGACATAGGCGCGGGCGATCATCTCGCCGATGCCGCGGCTGCCGCCGGTGATGACGACGGTCTTGCCGGCGACCGAGAACAGGCTGTTGATGTTGAGGCTCATGCTACTCTCCGTTGGGGCTAGATGGGTTCGCCGGCGGCGCGCGCGCGATTGATCCGGCTTGCTTCTGCGGCGGGCAGATGCCGATACACATAGAGGAAGCACAGCAGCGGCAGCGGCGCGCCGAGCGACAGCGCGATCATCGCATGGCCAAGATTGCCGAACAGTTCCGAGAGGCGCCCACCGAGGAACGGCCCGATGCCGAGGCCGATCACCGTTGTTCCCAGGAAGAAGGTGGCGGTTGCCGCTCCGCGCATGCGCGGCAGCACCAGATCCTGTGCCGTCGCCCCGGCAACCCCCACCCACAGCGACGCCGTCAGCGAGCTGAGGAAGGCCCAGATATAGAACATCGTTTCCGAGCCGGTGGTGTATTGCAGCACCACGAACGGGATCGGCAGCAGCGCCGCCGTGAAGCCGATGAAGATGCGCCCGGCCGGGTTGTTGCGGCGCAGCCGGTCGGCGACCCGGCCGCCCATGATGATCGACAGGAATCCGCCAAGCGCACCGCCGCCGCCAAGGAAGAACCCGGCGACCGCCTTGTCGGCGCCTAGCACGCGAATGGCGTAGGGCGCGCTCCAGAAGCCGTGCGCGTAGCTGACCAGCGCCAGCATCCCGAAGCCAAGCACCAGAAACAGGAAGGTCGGCGTTCCCCAGATCAGCGCGTGCGTCGGCCGGTCGCGATACGAGAGCGACTGCGACCACGACCAGACCGCATAGCCCGCAAGCCCGAGCGCGAGCCACTGCGGCCAGTCGCCGGAAAAATGGCTCATGAGGGCGAAGAACAGTGCGGCGACGGCAAGCCCCATAAGGTTGGCGACGAGCGCGCGAGGGCCGTGCTGCGCTGCGTGAATGATGGTGAATGGCGGCATCACGCTGGCCAGTTCCGACAGGAATTTTCGGAACGGGTTCGGCTCGACAGGCATGACGATCCCTTCGGAAAGCCCGCGGATCGGTTCGCGCAGCGTCGACACCCAGAGCGCCAGCAGCAGGCCCGGAATGCCGACCGCCATGAACGCTGCCTGCCAGCCGACCAGCCCAAGCGGGCCGCCGTCGGGGAAGGCGATGTTCCAGCGCTGCGACGTAAGGCCGCCGATGAACAGCGAAAAGCCGCCGCCGATGTAGATGCCCGACGAGTAGATCGAAAGCGCGGTGGCCCGCTTTTCCTTGGGGAAATAGTCCGACAGCACCGAATAGGCGACGGGCGACGCCGATGCTTCGCCGACGCCGACGCCGATCCGCGCAGCCGCAAGCTGCCCGAAGCTTTGCGAAAGCCCGGAAAGCGCCGTCATGCCGGACCAGAGCGTCAGCCCGACGGTCAGCAGCCGGATGCGGTTCCACATGTCGGCAAGGCGGCCGAGCGGAATGCCGAACAGCGCATAGAACACCCCGAACACCGTGCCATACAGAAAGCCGATTTCGGAATCCGAGATGCCGAGGTGCGCCTTGATGTCCTCGGCGAGGATCGACATGATCGACCGGTCGATGAAATTGATGACATAGACGAGAACGAGAACGCCAAGCACATACCAGGCATAAGGCCCGCCGACATCCGGGGATTTTTCGGTCTGGCAGTCTTGCAGTTGCTCCATCTCGGCTCCCTTTCCGCGATCCGGCCTCGGGCGTAGCAGGCATGCAGCACCGGCGGAACGGCTTTTTTGATGGGTAGGCGCAACTGTGGCGGGGAGAGTTCGACCGGCATGCCGGATGTTGCGCCGGCCATCCTGTCGGCTATGTGAAACGCATGGCAGGGATTTACGACCAATTGCCGCAGCGGCGGGCAATCATCGATCGCCGGCAGGTGCAGGCGGTGATGGACCGCGCGCTGGCCAAGGCCCTGCCCGAGGATCGGCGGCGCGCGGTGGCGGCGGTGCTGAAAGTCGCGCTGGAGAATGGCCGGCAGGAGATCCGCCGCCGGATTCTGGCGATGCCCGGCCGTGGTGGAGAGCTTGCCGCTGCCCAGAGCTTTCTGGTCGACCAGATCCTGCGGCTCGCATTCGATGCAACCACGCAGCGCATCTATCGCCATGACAATCCCTCGGCTGCCGAGCGCGTTTCGCTGGCGGCGGTCGGCGGCTATGGCCGGGCCGAAATGGCGCCCCATTCGGACGTCGATATCATGTTCCTGTCGCCGCTCCGGAATACCCCATGGGTCGAGCAGGTCGTCGAGGCGACGCTCTATATTCTCTGGGATCTTGGCCTGAAGGTCGGGCACTCGGTGCGCACACTCGATGATCTGGTGCGGATGGCGAAGGCCGACCTCAGCGTCCGCACATCGCTGCTGGAGGCCCGCTATCTGTGGGGCGACCAGGCCCTCTATGACGAAGGGGCGGCCCGCTTCCGGCGCGAAGTGGTTGCAGGCGAAGCCCGATCGTTCATCGCCGAAAAGCTGGCCGAGCGCGAGGCGCGCCACAAGCGCATGGGCGACAGCCGCTATGTCGTCGAGCCGAACGTCAAGGACGGCAAGGGCGGCCTTCGCGACTTGCAGACGCTGTTCTGGATCGGCAAGTTCGTCCATCAGGTGAACGATGCGCACGAACTGGTCGAGAAGGGGCTGTTCACCCGCGACGAATTCCGCCAGTTCCAGCGCGCGCACAATCACTTGTGGTCGGTCAGGATCGCGCTCCACGACATTGCCGGGCGCGCCGAAGAACGCCTGACCTTCGACATGCAGCGCGAACTGGCGGCGCGGATGGGCTATGCCAACCGCCCCGGCATGTCGGCGGTCGAGCGGTTCATGCGGCATTATTTCCTGACCGCAAAGCAGGTCGGCAACCTGACCGCGCTGTTTCTGGCGCATCTCGAGGAACAGCATTCGCGCTCGGCCTGGTTCCCGCGCATCACGCGGCGTCCGCGCCGCCTGAACGGTTTTCGCCTGTCGCGCGGGCGGATCGAGGCGCCGGATGAAAACTTCTTCCGGGCCGACCCGGTTCGCCTGATCGAACTGTTCCATCTGGCCGACGCGCACGAGCTGGACATCCACCCCATGACCATGCGCCTTGCCGCGCGCGACGAGGGGCACATCTCGGAGGAGGTGCGCAACGACCAGCGCGCCAACGCGCTGTTCCTCGACATACTCTGTTCGCCGCGCGATCCCGAAAAGATCCTGCGCTGGATGAACGAGGCAGGTGTGCTGGGCCGCTTCATTCCCGACTTCGGCCGCGTGGTCGCCAAGATGCAGTGGGACATGTATCACCACTACACCGTCGACGAGCACAGCATCCGCGCGATCGGGCTTCTGGCCAGCATCGAAAAGGGCGAACTGAAAGAGGATCACCCGCTTTCCTGTGCGATCATGCACCAGTTGGTGTCGCGGCGGGTTCTGTATGTGGCGGTGCTGCTGCACGATATCGCCAAGGGCCGGGGCGGCGACCACAGCGTGCTGGGCGAGGAAGTGGCGCGCAGGCTTTGCCCGCGCCTCGGGCTTTCCGATTCGGAAACCGACACGGTGGCATGGCTTGTGCGGCAGCACCTGCTGATGTCGGCGACGGCCTTCAAGCGCGATCTGTCTGACGCCAAGACGATCCATGATTTTGCCGAAATCGTTGCTTCGGCCGAACGGCTTCGCCTGCTGCTGGTGCTGACCGTCGTCGATATCCGGGCGGTTGGCCCCGGCATCTGGAACAACTGGAAGGCCCAGTTGCTGACCACCCTTTATGAGGCAGCCGAGGAGCTGCTGCGGCTTGGCCACAAGCAGACCGGCCGCCGCGAGCGCATCGCCGCCCGCCAGCAGCAGGTGCGGCAACTGGCTGGTGCCGAAGAAGCGGCGTTTGCCACCTTCGCCGACCGTTTCGCCGACAGCTACTGGCTGGCCGAACCGATCGAGGTGATCGCAGCCAACATGGCGCTGATCGGCGGGGCGGCAGAACTGGAAGACCAGACGGCAATCCGCTGCGCGCCCGATCCGGCGGCAGGCACGACGCTTGTCACCGTATATGCCGAAGACCATCCCGGTCTGTTCTATCGGATCGCCGGCGGCATCGCCCTTGGCGGCGCCAGCATCGTCGATGCGCGCATCCACACCACGCGCGATGGCATGGCGCTGGATAATCTGGTGGTGCAGGATCCGCTGGGCGGCCCGTTCGCTGAACCCGACCGGCTGCGCCGCCTTGAAACCGCGATCCGCGACGCGCTGGGCGGGCGGGTGAAGCTGGGCGAACGGCTTTCCGCCCGGCCATTGCCACGGCGGCGGCAGGAAGCGTTCCGGGTGGTGCCGCAGGTAATTATCGATGACCGTGCGTCGAACCGTTTCACCGTGACCGAGGTGACGGCACTCGACCGCCCGGCGCTGCTCTATGCCCTGACCTATGCCCTGTTCGGCGCCAATGTGACGATCCATTCGGCGCACATCGCAACCTACGGCGAGCGGGCCGTCGATACGTTTTACCTGACTGATCTTCTGGGCCAGAAGATCGTGAGCGCGCAACAGTTGAAGGCACTGGAGCGGCGGTTGCTTGAGGTTGCCGCAGCGCCCGCCCAGAAAGCCACAACCAACCGCTGAAACGAAAAACGGGCGCTGAAACGAAAAAG
This sequence comes from Sandaracinobacteroides sp., assembly GCF_057137845.1. Classification (NCBI taxonomy): domain Bacteria; kingdom Pseudomonadati; phylum Pseudomonadota; class Alphaproteobacteria; order Sphingomonadales; family Sphingosinicellaceae; genus Sandaracinobacteroides; species Sandaracinobacteroides sp. Next base: position 14,272 of record NZ_DBNHFX010000141.1, read on the forward strand.
GCGCGGGAAACGGGTTGCCCCGTTTACCCGCGCCGGCTTCCGTTGTCTCCGTCAGCAGGAGCAGACCTCCCGGTTGTCTGCGTTACACAGATCGGGCGCTGTGGTTATTGGTTTTTCTGCATGGCCCGGATCAGATGATTGCAACTGATCCGGGCATGTTCTGACCCGCCGACAGGATCACGAGGGTCAGAAGCGGTAGTTCAGACCGACCAGCAGGCGGTTGCGGTTGACGCGGGCTTCCGCGGCGCCGCCAACGGCTGCGTTCAGGTCGTTGTTGCTGAAGCTGTTGAACTTGGTGTGACGGAATTCGGCGCGAGCCGACACGTTTTCGGTCAGCATCTGCTCGATACCGGCGCCCAGAGTCCAGCCATTGGCGTTGGCGCTGTGGCGCAGATTGGCAAGGCCGAAACGCTGCTGTTCGTAGGTGAAGCGGCCATTTTCCCAGCCACCCTTGGCGTAGATCAGCGTGCGCGGGCCGGCAAGCACACCGGCGCGGGCGGTCAGGCCGAACGAACGGCCACCGTCGAACGTCACGGCGCCCGGGAACTGGTTCTTGCTGGTGTCGCCGGTCAGGAAGGCTTCGGCGCCGAGAACGAACTGGCCGTCGAGATTGGCGTCGTAGCCGATCTGGCCACCATAGGTGAAGCCCGACTGGGTGTCGCGGTCGTTGGTGACGCCGGCAGGGGTGCGCAGCGTCAGACGGGCGCGGTCCTGCTGCCAGCCGCCCTGCACGCCGATGTACGGCCCGTTGAACGGTTCAGCGGCGATCGCCTGGGTGCCCGCCATCAGCGTGGCGGCGCCTGCAACGGCGATGAAAAGATTCTTGGCGCGAGCCATGGTGAGTATCCTTTGTCTAAGCACAAAAAACCTTGTGGCTGCCGGGGGTGGCAACCATCGGGTGGCGGTGAAATCGCGCCGCGTGCATGAACAGCGGCTGAATTTCTGCCGGGCTATTCCGGTTCGTCGGCGGCTGCCAGAGCTGTCGGCGGGCACTGGCATCGTGCAGCCGCCTTCTTCGGTTTTGGCGCGGTGGTGGCGAATTCGCCGTTCGTCAGCAGGCCGTCGCGGTCGCCGTCGGCCGTGCGGAACTTCTGCGCGCCGGCCGTTGCATATTCCTCGAACGAAAGCCGGCCATCGCCGTTCTGGTCCAGCCGGTCGAAGTTGCGGCGGCGCAGGTGCAGATATTCGGCGGCGGTAATGCGGCCATCGTCGTCGCGGTCGACGCGGGCGAAGCGTTTTTCTTCACGGCTTTTTGCTGTTGCTGCAACGGGTTGCGGCAATTCGATAGGTATGGCGCCAACGTCTGTGGTGGCTACATCCGTGGCCGGTGCGCGCGGCGCCGTTGCGACCGCCCGGTTGCTGTCGGCCGCCAGCCAGAGGGCGGATGCCCCGGCTGCCATCAGGGTGGCAGCAACGACGGCTGCAATACGGGTTGGTCGGAAGAAGGCCATGCGGTCAATACCTTGCAGCAGCGCGGGTCCGACCCCGAGGCGAGATCGCCTAGCAGCTTCGGTGGCCGCCGCAAACGCCGGTTTGGCTGCGATCAGATGCCGCGCAAGGCGGCGCCCGCCATTTTCCACTGCCGTGCGGGTGCAGCGATACGCCGCAGCGGCTGGTTGGCAGCCATGCGCGCCCAGTCATCCGCCGCCAGCGCATCGAGCGCCGCCAGCGGTGCCGGCAGGCGGCCCGGCAATGGCGGCAGGGCAGGCGGCGGCAACGGGCGTAGCCGGTCTTCGGCCAGGCCCCAGCCGCCGCGCCACAACCGCGCCAGCGCCCAACGGGTGCCAGCGGCCCGAACGGCCGCCAGCAGATCGCCTGTGGGCCGCGTGGCGCTGATTGCGGTCGCCAGCGCTTCGAACAGCGGCCACCCCCGCGCCTGCGCCAGCACCAGTGGATCAAGCGGCCCACTGCCCAGAATCGGCCGCAAACCATCCTCCACCAGCGAAAGCGCGGCCAGATCGACGCCGCGCACGCGGCAGACTTCCGCCAGTTCCCGCAGCAGCGGCTCGGCGGGCAGATCGCCGCCGCGTGGCAGGGCTTCCAGTTGTTCGCGCCACCACGCCATGCGGATTTCCGCCAGCATCGGGTCGCGCGCATGCGCCACGATCCGCTGCTGTTCCAGATCATAGGCATGGATCGCCAGCATCGCCGCCCGTGCAGCCGCAGGCGCCCACAGCACGGAAAGCCAGCGTTCGCGGTCGCGCGTCTTTACGTCGGCGGTGATGCTGTCATCCATGGCGCACAAGCCGTTCCGGTCAGCGCGTCAGCCGCTTGTATTGCAGCCGGTGCGGCCGTTCAGCCGCCGGTCCGAGGCGACGCAGCTTGTCGGCTTCGTACATTTCGAAGTTGCCTTCGAACCATTCGACATGGCTGTCGCCCTCGAACGCAAGGATGTGCGTCGCCAGACGGTCGAGGAAAAAGCGGTCGTGGCTGATGACGACGGCACAACCGGCAAAATTTTCCAGCGCTTCTTCCAGCGCCCGCAGCGTATCGACATCGAGGTCGTTCGTCGGTTCGTCGAGCAGCAGCACATTGCCGCCATTCTTCAGCATCTTCGCCATGTGTACACGGTTGCGCTCACCGCCGGAAAGCTGGCCGACCTTCTTCTGCTGGTCGGTGCCCTTGAAGCCGAAGGCGCCGACATAGGCACGCGACGACACTTCCTGCTTGCCGAAGGCGAAGCGTTCGTTGCCGCCTGACACTTCCTCCCACACCGTCTTGCCGGCATCCAGCGCATCGCGCGACTGGTCGACATAGCCCAGATGCACGGTTTCACCGATCTTGATGTTGCCGGTGTCGGGCTGTTCCTGCCCGGTGATCATGCGGAACAGCGTCGTCTTGCCGGCGCCGTTCGGGCCGATCACGCCGACGATTCCGCCCGGCGGCAACGAGAAGGTCAGGTCTTCGAACAACAGCTTGTCGCCATAGGCTTTCGACAGGCCGGTCGCTTCGATCACCGTCGAGCCGAGCCGTTCGGGGTTGCGGATCAGGATCTGGCGGTCTGAACTTCGTTGCGCATCCTGCTTGGCGACCAGTTCGTCGAACGCCTTGATGCGGGCCTTCGACTTGGTCTGCCGCGCCTTGGGGCTGGAGCGGATCCATTCCAGTTCCTGGTTGATGGCGCGGGTGCGGGCTTCGCTTTCGCGTTCTTCCTGGGCCATGCGTTTGGCCTTGGCTTCCAGCCATGCGGAATAATTGCCTTCGAAGGGGATGCCCTGCCCGTAATAGATTTCCAGCACCCAGTTCACCACATTGTCGAGGAAGTAGCGGTCGTGGGTGACGAGGATGACGTTGCCCTGGTATTCCTTCAGATGCTGTTCGAGCCACGCAACCGATTCCGCGTCGAGGTGGTTGGTCGGCTCGTCGAGCAGCAGGATTTCCGGCTTTTCCAGCAGCAGGCGGCACAGTGCGATGCGGCGCTTTTCCCCGCCCGACAGGTTTTCCACCGACCAGTCGCCAGGCGGGCAGCGCAGCGCGTCCATCGCGATCTCGAGCTGGTTGTCCAGCGTCCAGCCGTCGACGGCGTCGATCTTTTCCTGCAACTCGCCCATTTCGGCCATCAGCGCATCGAAATCGGTGTCGTCGGTCGGTTCGCCCATTTCGGCCGAAATGGCGTTGAAACGGTCGATCATGTCGGCGACGCCACGGACGCCGTCCTTCACATTCTCGATCACGTTCTTCGACGGATCGAGCTGCGGTTCCTGCGCCAGATAGCCGACGCGAACGCCTTCCGCCGCCCATGCCTCGCCCTGATATTCGGTGTCGATGCCCGCCATGATCTTCATCAGGGTGGACTTGCCGGCGCCGTTGTTGCCGATGATGGCGATCTTGGCGTCGGGCAGGAACTGAAGGTGGATGTTGTTCAGGATCGGCTTCGGAGCGCCGGGAAAGGTCTTGGTCAGACCCTTCATGACAAAACTGTATTGGTAGGCCACGTCGGTCCTTCGGGGAAATGCGGATTGGAAGTCGCGACGGCCCTTAGCCGATCCGTCCATCCTGTTCAAACCCGGGCCTGTTAAACCCGGCGCTGTTCAAACGGGCTTCATGCATTCCGCGTGCGTTTCGGCGCGGCGGGCAGCAGCACCCGCGCGCGAAGGCCGCCGCGCCTGCGGTTTTCCAGTTCGATGTCGCCGCCATGCGCGCGCGCGATCGACCGTGCGACCGCAAGGCCAAGACCTGTGCCGCCGGTTTCGCGGTTGCGCGAACGCTCCAGCCGGTAGAACGGTTCGAACACCCGTTCCAGTTCGGCTTCCGGGATGCCGGGGCCGTCGTCGGTTATCTCGATGACGGCGTGGCTGTCGTCGCGCCAGACGTGGGCATGTGCGCGATAGCCATAAATCTCGCCGTTTTCCAGCAGGTTGGCCACGAGCCGGCGAAGCTCGACGGGATCGCCGTCGACGACGATGCTGTCGGTCACTTCGGCGCTGACGCGGCGACCGGTTTCGGCCAGATCGTCGGCCACTTTCTCGACCAGCGATCCGATTTCCAGCGGCTGGTGTTCGGTCGGCGCGCTGTCGGCGCGGGCAAGGCCTAGCGTCGCCTTCATGATCGCCTCCATTTCGGCGACATCGCCCTGCATCGACGTGCGGTCGGCCGGGTCCAGCGCCTCCAGCCGGAACGCCAGTCTGGTCAGCGGGGTGCGCAGGTCGTGGGCGATGGCGCCAAGCATCTGCGTGCGGTCGGTCACATAGGCCTGCAACCGCTGCTGCATCTGCCTGACAGCTTCGGCCGCACGCTCGACTTCCATCGGGCCACGCACCCGTGGCGGCAGCGCGCGCGGGTCGCGGCCGATACGCTCGGCGGCGTCGGCGAACTGCTCGAACGGCTGGGCAAGCCGGCGCGCGAACAGCCACGCCACTGGCAGCATCGTGAAGGCGGTCGAGATGAACAGCAGCAGGAAACGGCGTTCGCGCGTGTCGAACGGGCTGAGGCCGCGCGGCTCGATCAGCACCCAGCCGTCGCCCTGGCGCATTTCCACTTCGAACCGGCCGATCAACGCCGGTTGCGGCAGGCCGTCGTCGTCGCCATCCGGATAGACCTGCACGAAGCGCCGACCCTGCATTTCTGACACGCGGACGATGACATCGGCTGGCGCCCGGCCCAGCCGGTCGGCCAGTTCCATCCGCACCCGCAGCATCGCCGGCGACGGATCGGCGCCGGTGTCGGGCGCCGGCAGCGAAGTGAAAATCAGCATCTGCTCGTCGCGGGCAAGGATGGCGCGCGCCAACGTATCGAGAGCCATGGTTCGCGGCGGGTCAGGCGGGACCGCGGCCAGCAGCACCAGGCTTACGACCTGCGCAACGGCGACGGTTGCCAGCACCAGAGCGAAGATCCGGGTGAACAGCGAGCTGGATATCTCGTGCGGGCGCGGGCGGCGGCCTTTTGCCGTCGCTGCGTTCGAGGCAGGAGTCCGGGTTGGGCTTTCGGTCAGCGCCGCACTACCTTGGGCGTGAACATATAGCCTTCGTTTCGCACCGTGCGGATCAGTTCCTCGTGCGAGCGGGTCGCGCTGTCGAGCTTGCGGCGCAACCGGCTGATCTGGACATCGATCGAGCGGTCATAGCCTTCGGTGCCCTTGCCGCGCGCAAGGTCGAGGAGGGCTTCCCGCGCCAGCGGCTGCTGCGGCTGCTCGACGAATGCGCGCAGCAGGGAAAATTCACCATCCGAGAGCGAGATCAGCACATCTTCGGGCGAGGTGAGTTCGCGGCGCACCAGATCGAGTTTCCAGCCGTCGAACTCGGCGACGAGGCCCGCCGGGTCTGCCGAGGGTTCGATGCGGCGGCGCAGGACGGCGCGGATGCGCGCCAGCAGTTCACGCGGGTTGCAGGGCTTCGACAGATAGTCGTCGGCGCCGACTTCCAGCCCGACGATGCGGTCGCTGTCGTCTCCCATGGCGGACAGCATGATGATCGCCGGCCCGCCCGGCCCGGTGATCCGGCGGGCGATTTCCAGCCCATGCTCTCCGGGCATCATCAGGTCGAGGACGATGAGGTCGAACGGATGTTCGGCCTGCGCGATGGCGCGATCCATCGCCGCGCCGTCCTCCGCCGTTGTTACCACATAGCCATGGCGGCCAAGGAAATCCGAGACGAGGTCGCGGATTCCGGGATCATCGTCGACCAGCAGGATATTGGGCACGGGACATTCCTGAACGTGATTGTCGCCTGCCTGTTTAGGATTCAAACCCGTTCAGGGCAACGCCGACAAAATTGTTTCCGTGTCAGCCAGCCGGTGGGGTGGATGCCGGAGGGGTAGTTGCCGGTGCCGCAGTCGCCGGGGCGGCCGGCGCTCCGGGAACGGCGGATGGTTCGGTCTTTACCTTGCACTTGCGCGCCGTCACGCCTGCCGCCGGGTCGTTCACCTTGTCGGAAGGGGCCTGTTGCAGCAGCGCCTCGTTGCCCTTTTCCCACCAGATGATGCCCTTGCCCGCAACTGCGCCATCCGGCGACGCATAGCGCACCCCTGAGGCGGCGGGCGTCGGCGCCAGCCTGAAATCATCGCCCTGGATGATCAGCGCCAGTTCTTCATTCCCCTCGCGGTTGGTGCCGTAGATTGCGGTGACCGCCATGTCGCCTTCGCAGGTAAAGGCGACGGTGTGGGTGGCGCTGGCCTTGCCGGGATCGGCCGCTGCAACCGGCGCTGCGGGCGCTGCGGCCTTGTCCTCAGCCTTCTTTCCGCATCCGGCGAGGGCGAGTGCGGCAATGGCCAGAGGCAGGATCGGAGATTTCATCATGGCGCTGACCTCGGAGCCTCGATTTCAGGGTTTGGCTTTGATGGCCCTATCGATTGCGGCCGTCAATTCGGGGCTTTGCGGCGTCACCTTGCTGTTGAATCCGGCGATGACGCGCCCGTCGCGGCCGATCAGGATCTTGTGGAAGTTCCATTTCGGCTCGTTCTCGGTGGCGATCTGGGTTTTCACCCACCGATAGAGCGGAATCGCATTGGGGCCGCTGACGACCGACTTTTCCGACATCGGAAACGTGACGCCGAACGTCGCCTGGCAGAATTCCTTGATCTTGCCGTTGCTGTCGTATTCCTGGTTGAAGTCGTTCGAGGGGATGCCGACGACGGCGAACCCCTTCGGCCCCAGTTCGGCGTTCAGCTTTTGCAGGCCCTCATACTGGGGGGTGAAGCCGCAGAAGCTGGCGGTATTCACCAGCAGCACGACCTTGCCGTCGAACGCCGACAGCGGCATCGGCTTGCCGTCGATCGTCGTCAGGGTGAAGTCGTGGAAATTGCCCTTCTGCGCCGCCGGGGCGGCTGTTGCGCGCGGCGCGGCGGCGGCCGTCCGCGCGTTGGTAGCCGACACGATCATTCCGCCAGCGGCAAGAAGCGTGCCGGCTGCAAGGATGGAAAACCAGATTCGCATGAAAGCCCTCGAGACTTGGTTGACCGCCCTTAACCCAAAGCGAATCGCCCGGCAACGTCCGGTGCAGCCGGTGTTCGGGCTTGCCTCGCGCGCCTGCAGGCTTATGGAACCTCCATGAAAAGAAAGACCGGACAGGACCGCGCCATCACCCGCAACTGGCGCCCCGCCACACAGGCCGTGCGTGGCGGCACTGCGCGCAGCGAATATGGCGAGACGTCGGAAGCGATCTTCATGACGTCGGGCTATGCCTACGACAATGCCGAGACGGCGGCGCGCCGGTTCCGGGGTGAGGAACAGGGCATGACCTATTCCCGCCTGCAGAACCCGACCGTCGAAATGCTGGAAGAACGGCTGGCGCTGCTGGAAAACGCCGAAAGCTGCCGGGTGTCGTCGTCTGGCATGGCGGCGATGACGGCGGCGCTGATGTCGACGCTGTCGGCCGGCGACCACCTGATTGCCGGCCGGGCGATGTTCGGCAACTGCCGCGTGCTGGTCGACACCATCCTGCCGCGCTTCGCAATCCAGACCACCACCGTCGATGGCCGCGATGCCGATGCGTTCCGGCGCGCGCTTCGCCCCAACACCCGCGCGATCTTTCTGGAAACCCCCAGCAACCCGACGCTCGATATCGTCGACATGCAGGCGGTTTCGCGCATCGCCCGCGAGGCCGGCGTGCTGTTCATCGTCGACAACGCCTTTGCGCCGCCGCCGATCCAGCGCCCTCTGGAACTCGGGGCCGATGTCGTCGCCTATTCCGCGACCAAGCTGATGGAAGGGCATGGGCGCGTGCTTGCGGGCGCCGTGATGGGCTCGAAGGATTGGGTTGAAAACACCTATCTGGCCTTTACCCGGCACACCGGGCCGCTGCTCTCTCCGTTCGATTCGTGGCTGGTGCTGAAAAGCCTCGAAACGCTGGACATGCGTGCACGCGCCGCCTGCGCCAACGCACTGAGGATTGCGCGTTTTCTGGAAAAGCGGGTGCCGCGCGTCCTCTATCCGGAACTGGAAAGCCACCCGCAGCACAAGCTGGCGATGCAGCAGATGACTTCGGGCGGCACGATCCTTGCCCTCGAACTGGATGGCGGTCGCAAGCAGGCGCACGGGCTGCTGGATGCGCTGGGGATCATCGATATTTCGAACAATCTGGGTGACAGCCGCTCGCTGATGACGCACCCCGCCTCGACCACACATTCCGGCGTTTCGCCGCAGGTGCAGCAGGAAATGGGCGTCACCGAAGGCATGCTGCGCCTGTCGGTCGGCATCGAGGACGCCGACGACCTGATCGACGATCTCGATCAGGCGCTGAAGGCCACAGGACTTTGACGCTGGGCGAATTCTTCGCATTTTGCGCAACGACCGACGGCATCACCGTTCGCGTGCAACCCCGCTATGCCGCAGACCAGTCGGATCCGGCGCAGGGCCACTGGGTCTGGCATTATCATGTGCGCGTGGAAAACCAGTCCGGGCGCGAAGTGCAACTGATCGATCGAAGCTGGATCATCACCGACGGGCGTGGCACGCGCCGCGACGTCGTCGGCGAAGGAGTGGTGGGCGAACAGCCGATCATCGCGCACGGCGGTAGTTACGACTATGTGTCGGGCTGTCCGTTGCCGACGCCGATGGGCACGATGCACGGCAGCTTCGGCATGACCGACAGCGGCGGCCGCCGCTTCGAAGTGGAAATCCCGGCGTTCGACCTCGTTTCGCCAGACGCCAGACGGGCTTCGAACTAGCGTGAAGCGCTCGCTCATCCCGCTGAACGCGCTGCGGGTGTTCGATGCGGCTGCGCGGTCGCTTAGTTTCACGCGGGCCGCCGACGAACTGGCCGTTACCCCGGCGGCGGTCGGCCAGCAGATCCGCGCGCTTGAAGAAACGCTTGGTGTGATCCTGTTCCGCCGTTCGGCGCGCGGGCTGGAACTGACGCCCGAGGCCGTGCGCGCGCTGCCGCATCTGCGCGCCGGCTTCACATCGTTCGAGGAAACCGTGTCGGCGTTGCAGGACGGGCAGGGCGCGTTGCGGCTGTCGATCGGCTGCGCGCGCGGGGCGATCCGGCACTGGCTGATGCCGCGTCTCGATGGCTGGCTGGCCGCCAACCCCACGGCGCAGGTGCAGGTGCTGGCGCTCGACCAGCCCGTCGAATTCTCGCAGGCGAACCTCGATCTCGCGCTCAGCTTCGGCCCCGCGCCAGACGCCGAGGGCGTGTTCGGCCGCAAGCTCGCCGACGAATGGCTGGTGACGGTGGCGCGCCCCGGTGCGCCGTCGCGCGCGCTGGGCTGGCGCAGCCTCGAAGGCCCGGCGATCGCGCTGCCCGATGCCGGGCAGGCGCTGGACTGGGCACTGGCGGGCCTTGGCGAAGCGCGCGTGCCGCTGACGCTGGCCGAACATGGGCTGGCTTCCGGCCTGCTGGAAGAACGCGGCGCCCGCAACGCGATCGACGACGGCTACTGGCTCTGTGCGCCGGCTCCACAGTGGAAAAGCGCCAAGGTGAAGGCGTTGGCGGGAATGCTCCTCGATCAGGCCTAGGCTGCTGACCCGGCGGCCGCAGGTTCTTCCAGCCGCCCGTGGTGCAGTTGCACGACCCGGTCCATCCGCGCGGCCAGCGCCCGGTTGTGGGTTGCAACCAGCGCCGCTGAACCCTGTTCCCGCACCAGCCGGAGGAACTGGTCCAGCACCGTTGCAGCGGTTTCCTCGTCGAGGTTGCCGGTCGGCTCGTCGGCCAGCACCAGCACCGGCCGATTGGCCAGTGCCCGCGCGACGGCCACCCGCTGCTGTTCGCCGCCCGACAGTTGCGAAGGCCGGTGATGCAGCCGCGCGCCAAGGCCGAGTGTTTCCAGCAGGTCGGCTGCACGCGCATGCGCTGCGGCCCGTTCCGCACCCGCCACCAGTTGCGCCAGCATGACATTCTCCAGCGCCGAGAAGTCGGGCAGCAGGTGATGGAACTGATAGACGAAGCCCAGCC
>NZ_DBNHFX010000142.1:0-7090 GCF_057137845.1 Sandaracinobacteroides sp.
CCAAGGCTGGGGCGCAGATCGCGCATCAGGTCGGCGCCTTCCAGCACCGCAACGGCGGCCGGCATGGCGAACCGCTCTCGCTGAAAGGGCGCGGTCACCACGATGTCCTCTCCGGCGTCGCGGTGCAGTTGGTCGTCGGTCTGGTTTGGCGGGATTGCATTGGCGTTCGCCGGCGTCGGCACCAGCGCCAACAGGGAAACCGTCAGAAGATGTGGTGTCAGGGGCATTCCGGCGCACTTCATCATCGCAGGGAAGGAAGGCGCAGCAGGTATATGTTACAACATTACAAGGCAAGCCCCATCGGCCTGTCCATCTGTCGGCCGACCGCCCGCCGCGCATGGCGACCGCCCCGCCACCGGTAGCACCAGCCCGGGAGTAGAAGGCCGGGCGGGCCAGGCGGTAGCGGGGCCGGTCTGGGCAGGGCCGGCGGTCGGACGCCGGCGCCGGGGGTTCGGCCCCCGAACAATCGTGACGCCGGGTCAGGCCCCGGCGCGCGCCCGATAGGTTTCGCGCATCTGGTCCAGCGGAACCAGCTTGCCGCGCGATTCGATGTGCCAGAACGTCCAGCCGTTGCATGAAGGCAGGCCCTGCACTGCCGCGCCCATCTGGTGGATCGATCCGGAACGGCCGATCTGCTGCCCGCCTTCCAGCGCAAGGCTGCCATCGGCGCGAACCCGCGCACGGTGGCGGCGCTGGCGATCGGTCAGCATCGCGCCGGGTATCAGCATGCCTGTTTCGACTAGCGCGCCAAAGGGCACCCGTGGCGCTGCGCGCGTTTCGCCTGTCACGGCCCGATCCTCGGGGGGAAGCGGTGTAACGGCTGCAATCCGGGCTTCGGCCACCCGTGCGTATTTTTCTTCACGCTCGATCCCAAGCCAGCGCCGGCCCAGTCGGCGGGCGACTGCCCCGGTAGTTCCCGAACCAAAGAAGGGATCCAGCACCAGATCGCCTTCGTTGCTGGTCGCCAGCAGGATGCGATGCAGCAGCGCCTCGGGTTTCTGCGTCGGGTGCGCCTTCACGCCGTCCACCTTTACCCGTTCAGCCCCTGCACAGATCGGCATCACCCAGTCCGAGCGCATCTGCAGGTCTTCGTTCAGCGCCTTCATTGCCTTGTAGTTGAACGTCGGTCGCGCGCCTTGCGACTTGGAGGCCCAGATCAAGGTTTCATGGGCGTTGGTAAAGCGCGTGCCCTTGAAATTCGGCATCGGATTGGCCTTGCGCCAGACGATATCGTTCAGCACCCAGAACCCCAGATCCTGAAGGATCGACCCAACCCGGAAGATGTTGTGGTAGGTGCCGATCACCCACAACCCGGCGTCGGGCTTCATCACCCGGCGCGCTTCTGCAAGCCAGGCGCGGGTGAACGCATCATAATCGGCGAAGCTTGCGAAACGGTCCCAGCTATCGGTCACGGCGTCGACATGGCTGCCGTCCGGCCGGGTCAGGTCGCCGCCCAGTTGCAGGTTGTAGGGCGGGTCGGCGAACACCAGATCGACGCACGCATCGGGCAGCTTTGCCATCTCGGCGATACTGTCGCCCCGCAGAAGCCGGTCTGCCTGCAATCCTCGAACCACGCGCACCCCCAATGTCGTTCCAGTTGTGTCATTCTTTCGCGCACAAGCTGGACGATCATGGATTCAGGCGTCAAGTCATGGTGTTAGCCAGGAGTCCTGAGATATGGAATCGGTCGTTTCCGTTCCGTTCCAGACCCACCACATGCTGAGTCCCGCCGGAGTCGGGAGGCACCACATGTCGGGGCTGTTGCTGAAAAGACTCAATGGTCAGCTTTTGCGAGCCGGGCCGAAACCGGCGCAAAAGATCGCCTGTGATGCAGCGTTGCGCCCAGCCGATCGAGGGCCACCAGATGTTCGGCGGTTCCATATCCGCGATTGCGCACCCAGCCATAACCGGGGCAGGCGCGATCGAGTTCGTCCATCCGCGCATCACGCGCAACCTTGGCCGCGATCGATGCGGCGGCGATCGAGGCCACCTGCCCGTCCCCTCTGATAATCGCGCGTGCGGGCCAGGAAAGCGCCGGCAGCCGGTTACCATCGACCAGCACCATCGACGGCGCGCCGATCTTCGCTGCCAGCGCATCAACTGCGCGCTGCATCGCCAGATGGGTTGCGCGCAGGATGTTCAGGGTATCAATTTCCTCGACCGACGCCTCGGCCACCACCACATGCCGAAGCATGGCGGCAATCGCCTGCCGCCGTCGTTCCGGAACCATTTTCGAATCGCCAAGCCCATCCGGCACGCTTTCGGCGGACAGGCAGACGGCGGCCGCCGTCACCGGCCCGGCAAGCGGCCCGCGGCCCACTTCGTCCACCCCGAACACAAGCCCGGAAAACTCCGCCTCGATACCCCAGCGAAGGCCTTTCACAGCAATGCGAAATTGTGCCCGAGCGGCCCGTGCCCGCGCCCCAGCCCCGGAGCAGCCGCCAGCGCCGCCTGCAGATAGGCACGCGCCCGTTCAACCGCGACTGCAAGCGGCAGCGATTGCGCAAGCCCGGCGGCAATCGCGCTGGCCAGTGTGCAACCGGTGCCATGCGTATGCGGTGTCGACATGCGGGGTGCGCTGAAACGCTGTTCGGCGGCCCGCGTCACCAGCCAGTCGACGACGGTTTCACCAGACAGGTGCCCGCCTTTCGCCAATACCGCCCGCGCACCGGCCGTCATCAGTTCCTGCGCTGCCAGCAGCAGGTCGGCCTCGTCGTCGATCGCCATGCCGGTCAGTGCTTCCAGTTCGGGGGCATTTGGCGTGACGACGGCCGCGCGCGGGATCAACCGCATTGCCAGAGCCTCGACCGCATCGTCGGCCAGCAGCCGCCCGCCACCCTTGGCGACCATCACCGGATCCAGCACGATCGGCACTGCCACGCCATCCAGCGCGTCGGTGACTGCGTCAACCGTTTCTGCATCGCCCAGCATGCCGATCTTGATCGCATCGGCGCCGATGTCATCGAGAACGGCGCGGATCTGCGCGCCAACCACTTCCGGCGGCACCGGATGCACGCCGGACACGCCAAGCGTGTTCTGCACCGTCACGGCGGTTACCGCCGTCATCGCGTATCCGCCCAGCATGGTCACGGTCTTGATGTCGGCTTGCAACCCCGCGCCGCCACCCGAATCCGATCCGGCAATGATCAGCACGCGCGGTATCACGCCGCCTGCTCCACCGCCGAGCACACCGAGGCGACACAGGTTTCCACCAGCCTCTGGTCCAGTCCTTCCGCCATCACCCGCACCAGCGGTTCGGTGCCGGATTTGCGCACCAGCAGCCGGCCATTGTCGCCCAGTGCTTCCTCGGCAGCTACGATCGCCTGCCGGACCGGCGTAGCATCCAGCACCCGCCCGTCGGCGCGCACGTTGCGCAAAAGCTGCGGCCACGGCCGGAAACAATCGAGAACTGCGCTTGCCGGGCGGCCATCGGCCACCAGCACCGCCATCACCTGCAACGCCGCCAGCAAGCCGTCGCCTGTCGTCGCATGATCCGAGAGGATGATATGGCCCGACTGCTCGCCGCCCAGATTGCAGCCATGTTCGCGCATCGCCGCCAGCACATGCCGGTCTCCGACGGCGGTTCGCACCATGCCGACACCGATTTCTGCCAGAAACTTTTCCAGCCCCATGTTCGACATCACCGTCGCCACCAGCGCCCCGCCCTTCAGTTTTCCGGCTGCGGCCTGCGAACGGGCGATCAGCGCCATGATCTGGTCGCCGTCGACCACCTGCCCCTTCTCGTCGACGATGATCAGGCGGTCGGCGTCACCGTCGAGGGCCAGCCCGATGTCGGCGCCGGTTTCCAGCACCTTGGCGGCAAGCGTGCGCGGATGCGTCGATCCTACCTGATCGTTGATGTTGAACCCGTTCGGGGAAACGCCGATCGTCGTAAGTTCGGCACCCAGTTCCCACAGAACGTCTGGCCCCACGCGCCATGCGGCCCCGTTGGCGCAATCCAGCACGACCTTCAGCCCATCGAGCGTAAGCCGCTCGGGAAAGCTGGATTTCACCGCGTGGATGTAACGCCCGCTGGCATCGTCGATCCGGCGCGCACGGCCGATCGCCGCCGATTCAGCAAGCGGCACGCCGGCGTCGATCAGATCCTCGATCTCGGCTTCCTGCTGGTCCGTCAGCTTATACCCGTCGGGGCCGAACAGTTTGATTCCATTGTCGTGAAAAGCGTTGTGGCTGGCCGACAGCATCACCCCCAGATCGGCCCGCATCTCACGCGTGAGCAGTGCGACCGCCGGAGTGGGCATCGGCCCGACCTGCACCACGTCCATGCCGACGCTCGTGAACCCCGCTGTCAGCGCCTGTTCCAGCATATAGCCCGAAAGCCGCGTATCCTTGCCGATCAGCACACGGTGCTTGCGCTGGTCACGCAGCGCCAGATGCCCGGCCGCCTGCCCTACGCGCATCGCCAGTTCGGGGGTCATTTTCTCCCCGTTCGCGCGGCCCCTGATGCCGTCGGTTCCGAAATAGCGCTTCGTCATTTCTTCCTCGCTTGCCCCAGGCACATCCGCACCGCCATTCCGCGACATAAGCCCGCCCCACGGTGGCGGCAAGCAGCGCACATCCCCCACAGAGGTTGACGTCGGCCGTTCGAGCGCGCGAAAGGCAGCCGCGAAAGGAATCCCCATGCCGTTCGACAAGTCGAAGCTTCCCAGCCGCCACGTTTCGGTAGGCCCGACCAAGGCGCCGCACCGCAGCTATTATTACGCCATGGGGCTGACCGAGGAGGAAATCGCGCGCCCGTTCGTCGGTGTCGTGTCGGCGGGCAATGATTCCGCCCCCTGCAACACCACGCTGGACAAGCAGGCCGACTATGCACGCGAAGGCGTGATCGAAGCAGGCGGCCTGCCGAGGCGGTTCAACACCATCACCGTGACCGACGGCATCGCCATGGGGCATCAGGGCATGAAGGCGTCGCTCGTCAGCCGCGAGGTGATTGCGGATTCGGTCGAGCTTTCCGTTCGCGGCCACTGCTATGATGCGCTGGTCGGCTTTGCCGGTTGCGACAAGTCGTTGCCCGGCATCATGATGGGGATGCTGCGCCTCAACGTGCCCTCGGTCTTCGTCTATGGCGGGTCGATCCTGCCGGGCCGCTATCACAACAAGGACGTGACTGTGCAGGACGTGTTCGAAGCCGTCGGCCATTATGCCGCTGGAACATGGTCGCTTGCGGAACTGACCGAGATGGAAAAATGCGCCTGCCCCGGCGACGGCGCCTGCGGCGGTCAGTTCACCGCCAACACCATGGCCTGTGTCGCCGAAGCGATCGGCCTGTCACTGCCGAACAGCAACATGGCCCCTGCCCCCTATAAAAGCCGCGAGGAAGTCGCGCGCGCAGCAGGCCGCGCCGTCATGCACCTGGTGGAACGCAATATCCGCCCGCGCGACATCTGCACCCGGCAGGCGTTCGAAAACGCAGCCCGTGTGGTGGCGGCAACCGGCGGTTCAACAAACGCCGGACTGCACCTGCCGGCGATGGCAAGCGAAGTCGGCATCGAGTTCACGCTGCATGACGTCGCCGAGATCTTCCGCAGCACCCCCTATATCGCCGACCTGAAACCCGGCGGAAAATATGTGGGGCGCGACCTGCACGAAGCGGGCGGCATCTACATGGTGATGAAGGCAATGATGGAAGCGAACCTTCTGCACGGCGACTGCATGACCGTGACCGGCAGAACCCTTGCGGAAAATCTGGCCGACATCCGCTGGAACCCCGACCAGAAGGTGATCCGCCCGGTTTCAAACCCGATCACAAAGACCGGCGGCGTCGTCGGCCTGCGCGGAACGCTTGCCCCGGATGGCGCCATCGTGAAAGTGGCCGGCATGGATCGGCACTTCTTCGAAGGCCCGGCCCGCGTGTTCGACAGCGAGGAAGCCTGTTTCGACGCGGTCGAAAACCGTCGCTACGAAAAGGGCGAGGTGCTGGTCATCCGCTACGAAGGGCCGAAGGGCGGCCCCGGTATGCGCGAGATGCTGGCCACTACGGCCTCGCTCTATGGGCAGGGGATGGGCGATCAGGTTGCGCTGATCACCGACGGCCGCTTTTCCGGCGCAACACGCGGCTTCTGCATCGGCCACGTCGGCCCTGAAGCAGCCGACTGCGGCCCGATCGCGCTGATCGAGGACGGCGACATCATCCGCATCGACGCCGACAAGGGAACGATCGACCTGCTGGTCGATGACACGGTTCTTGCCGCACGGCGGGCAAAATGGCAGCCACGCGTGAACGACTATCAGGCGGGCGCACTCTATCGCTACAGCCAGACGGTTGGCCCCGCCTGGCTTGGCGCGGTCACGCACCCCGGCGCAAAGGCCGAAAAGCACATTTACGCCGACATCTGAAACTGACCCGACAGGGATGGATCAAGGGCAGCGGCCAGACCGCTGCCCTTGTTGTTTCAGCCTTCGCGCGCGATGTCGGATGCGCGCAGGATGGCGGCTTCTACTCGCGGATAGGTGCCGCACCGGCAGATGTTGCTGATGGCTGCACGAACATCGGCGCGGGTCGGCTTCGGGTTGGTCTTCAGCAGCGCCGTCGCCGCCATGATCATCCCCGACTGGCAGAAACCGCACTGCGGCACCTGCTCTTCCAGCCATGCGCGCTGGACCGGATGCGTGCGATCGTCAGACAGGCCCTCGATCGTCGTGACGAACGCGCCCTCGATCGATCCGATCTGCACCTGGCAACTGCGCTGGGCGACGCCGTCGATGTGCACGGTGCAGGCACCGCACAGCCCGGCGCCGCAGCCATATTTCGTTCCGGTCAGGTTCGAGGCGTCGCGCAATGCCCAGAGCAATGGCGTATCGGGGGCCAGTTCATACTCGACGGGCGAGCCGTTGACGGTGAAGCGGGTCATGCACCTGCAAATACCGCAACCGCATCCCGCCTGCAAAGCGATGAAACGTGCAGGGTGCGAATAATACCGAATCGCTCGTGATTCGGGCTGCGACAAATTGGCAAGGCAATGCTTGTCGGCAAGGCGCTCGCTCGTTAGAACAGGAATGCTGACACGAATCCCCGGGGATAAGGACAAGGGAATGATCAACGGATTGGCAAGGGGCTTCAGGGGCCTTG
>NZ_DBNHFX010000143.1:0-4855 GCF_057137845.1 Sandaracinobacteroides sp.
TTTCTGGAAGCCCGCGCCGGCCCGGCGGCCGCGCGCAAGGTGATGAACGAAAGCGCCAGCCACGACGCTGCCCTCTGGGCCGCCATCGTCGAACAGGGCTGGCCTGCCGCGCGGGTGCCGGAAGCACATGGCGGGCTTGGCCTCGGCGCCGATGAAGCCTGCGTGCTGGCCGAGGAAGCGGGCCGCAGCCTTGCCGCCGTGCCGCTGGTTTCAACCCTTGCCACCATCGAAGCGCTGCTGATCGCCGGCACCGATGCGCAGCAGGCGAAATGGCTGCCTCTGCTTGCCAGCGGCGAAGCCGTCGGATGCATCGCCTGGGCCGAAGGCACGCACTCGCCGATGCAGCAGCCGCAAACGCAGCTTTCCGGCGGCAGGCTTTCGGGCACGAAATCCCCCGTCATCGACGCACTGGCGGCAACCGTCGCCATCGTCACCATCGCAACGCCGGATGGCCCGGCGATGGCGATCGCCGCGCTGGACGGGGTTTCCCGTGAACGGCAGGACACACTGGACCTGTGCCGTCCTTCGGCAAGGCTGCAACTCGACGGCGTCGCCGCCGAAGCACTTGGAACCGCCGCCGACTGGGTCAGGCTGACGGAACGCATCGCCGTGCTGACGGCCTTCGAGGCACTGGGCACCGCCGACGCCGCCCGCGAAATGACCATCGCCTACGCGAAGGATCGCGTCGCGTTCGGCCAGCGCATCGGCCGCTATCAGGGCGTGAAGCACAAGCTGGCCGATATGTACATCAAGGCGGAACTGGCGCGCGCTCATGCGCTGCACGGCTGCTGGGCATGGGGGGCAGGCGAACCGGAACTGGCGCAGGCGGCAGCCGCCGCCCGCGTCGCCAGCCTCGATGCGGTGCGCTACACCGCCGAGGAATCCGTGCAACTGCACGGCGGCATCGGCTTCACCTGGGAACAGGACTGCCAGTTCTACTATCGCCGCAACCGCCTGCTCGCCGCCAGCATCGGCAGCCGGGTGCACTGGTCCGACCGGCTCGTGCGCGCGCTTGAGCAGCGCAACAGCGCCGCAGCCTGAGGGAGGAACCGACATGGATTTCAACGACACCCCCGCAGAAGCCGAATTCCGTGCCAGGGTGAAAGCCTGGTTGCAGGAAGCCGCCGCAGAATATCTCGCCCCGCCAGCCAAGCCCTGGGGCCTCGATGAATTCGTCGCCCGCTCGAAGGCGTGGCAGTTGAAGAAGTTCGAGGCTGGATATGTCGGCATAACATGGCCCAGGGCGATCGGCGGACAGGGCCTCAGCCCGATGCACCAGATCATCTTCAACCAGGAGGAAGGCCGCACCTTCGTCCCGAACGGGCTGTATTCGATCGGCCTTGGCATGTGCATCCCGACCGTGTTCACCCACGGCGCGAGCGAGATCGCCCAGCGCTATGTGCCCAAGGCACTGCGCGGCGAGGAAGTCTGGTGCCAGCTCTTTTCCGAGCCGGTCGCCGGGTCCGACCTCGCCTCGATCCGCACCAGGGCGGTCCGCGAAGGCGACACCTGGGTCATAAACGGCCAGAAGGTATGGACGAGCTTCGCCCACCGCAGCGATTTCGGCATCGTCGTCACCCGCACCGACTTCGACGCGCCCAAGCACAAGGGCCTGACGATGTTCATCGTCGACATGAAGGCACCCGGTGTCGAAGTGCGGCCGATCCGGCAGATGTCGGGCAGCAGCGATTTCAACGAAGTGTTCTTCACCGACGTGCGGGTGAACGACAGCCACCGTCTGGGCGAGGTAGGCGAGGGCTGGAAAGTCTCGCTGACGACGCTGATGCACGAGCGTCTGGCCGTCGGCGGCAAGCCGCGCGGTTCGCCGGGCTGGCAGATGCTGATGAATGTCGCGCGCGGCATCGATTCGGATCATGGCCCTGCAATCGACCGGGCCGACGTCCGCAACCGCATCGCCGACACCTACATCGCCGACGAAGGCATCAAGCTGACGCAGATGCGGGCGCTTTCCGCCCTGTCGCGCGGGCAGATTCCGGGGCCAGAACAGTCGATCTCCAAGGTCGTCGTCGCCAAGACCATGCAGGACATGGCAGCCTTCGCACTCGATATGGCGGAAGCCGGCGGGTTCGTCGTCGAGCCCGGTTCCGACCTTGAAAAATTGCAGGGCAGCTACATGTGGTCGGCCGGTCTCAGGATCGCCGGCGGCACCGACGAAATCCTGCGCAACATCATTGCCGAGCGTGTTCTCGGCCTCCCCGGAGACTTGCGCCCGGACAAGGACACGCCGTTCAGCCAGTTGAAACCGCTCTGACCAACGAACGACGGGGGCTTTGCAGGGCCGACAACGCCCTGCAAAGCCTGCCTGCATGATTCGCTCGGTTCTTCTCGACCCGTTCCTGCTGCTGCTCGTCGGCATGGTGGCGCTGGCAAGCGTCGTGCCGGCAAGCGGCGCTGGTGCAACCATCGTCGGCTACACGGCGGATGCGGCCATCGTGCTGCTGTTCTTTCTGCACGGCGCGCGCCTGCCGCATGCTGCAGTCCGCGACGGGCTGCTGAAGTGGCGGTTGCACGGCGCGGTGCTGGCCAGCACCTATCTGCTGTTCCCGCTGGTCGGCATCGTTCTGGCCCATTCCGGCATGGCAGGCCCCGCCCTTTCCACCGGCATCCTGTTTCTGACGCTGGTGCCATCAACCGTGCAATCCTCGATCGCGTTCACTGCGATCGCCGGCGGCGATGTGGCGGCGGCCGTCGTCAGCGCCGCCTTTTCGAATCTGGCCGGCATCCTGCTGACGCCCATACTGGTTGCGGCATTGCTGGGCGGCAGCGGCGCCGCCATGTCCGCCGACGCGGTGCTGACGATCGTGGTGCAGTTGTTGCTGCCGTTTCTGGCCGGGCACCTGCTGCACGATCGCATCGGCGGCTTCCTGAAGCGCAACCGCAGCCTTACCATGCTGGTCGATCGCGGGTCGATCCTGCTGGTGGTCTATGCCGCCTTCAGCCATGCTGTGGTGATGCACCTGTGGGATCAGGTTTCGGCGGCAGATCTCCTGCACCTTGCGCTGATGTCGGTTGCGATCCTCGGCACGGTGCTGTCGGTCACATGGTTTGCCGGGCGGCTGCTTGGCCTGCCGCTGGCCGACCGGGTGGTGCTGCTGTTCTGCGGATCGAAGAAAAGCCTGGCGTCGGGCGTGCCGATGGCGGGCGTGCTGTTCGCGCCCGACGCCGTGGGGCTGGCGATCCTGCCGTTGATGCTGTTCCACCAGATCCAGTTGATCGCCTGCGCCGTGATCGCGCGCAGGCTTGCCGCACGGCAGGGCTAAGGGCTGGCCGCCAGAATCGCCGCCGCCGCCGCTGCGGCGCCATCGCCCGCATCCACCTGCGCGACGAAATCCCCGGCGCGGCGCTTGCGCGCAACCGTATAGGCCGGATCGTAATGCTGCTCGACAAGGGCCTGCACCAGCGGTTCCAGTTCCCCCGCATGTGCCCATGCCAGCCACTGTTCGCGGGCGACACGGCTGTGGTGCGTCGGCAGGCGGCGGATCGCCTCGGCCAGTGCTGCGCTGTCGGATGCGATCCAGCGATAATGCGTCAGGATATGGGCAACGCGGGTGGCGACCGGCGCATCCAGCAGAATGCGGGGCGCACCAGCCATCGCCGCCCACAACGACGACGGCAGCGACACCTCGCCGATGCGGCTCGATTCGGCCTCGGCATAGACGGGGCGCGATGGGTCCAGTCGGGCCAGCGCATCCCAAAGCCTGCTTTCGAATAGCTTCTGCCCCGGTTGCCCCTCGGGCGTAGCGCCGAACAAGGAACCCCGGTGCCCCGACAAATGCTCGAGGTCGAGCACCTGCGCGCCGCGTTCGGCCAGATGGGCAAGGGCCGCCGTCTTGCCGACGCCGGTCGGCCCGTCCAGCAGCCGCAGCGGGTGGGGGATCGGCTGCGCGCCGTGCAGCCCCGCCACCACCTGCTGCCGCCACCGGCGATAGCCCCCTTCCAGCACGACGACCGGCCAGCCGACTTGCGCCAGCACGGTTGCAAAGGCATTGGAACGCATGCCGCCGCGCCAGCAATAGACCAGCGGGCAAAATCCGGCTGGCCTTGCGGCAAGCGCCGTTTCCAGATGCCGGGCGATGTTGCGCGCAACCAGCGCTGCACCCAGCCGGCGCGCCTCGAACCGGGAAACCTGCACATAATGCGTGCCGACCTCGGCCCGCTCGCCGTCATTCAGGACCGGCAGATTGATTGCGCCGGGCAGATGGTCCAGCGCATATTCGGCGGGGCTGCGGGCATCGATGACCGCATCGAACCCGTCGCGCGCGTTGGCCGACAGGTCTGTTGTCGCGCGGATCACCTCAGCCCAGAACCCTGACTTGCGCTGGCCCGTCCAGTACCCGGCCGACCAGCCGCGCGCCGTCGAAACCGCGATCGCGGGCAAGCCGCAACGCGTCGTCCGCTTGCGCGTCGGCCACCGCCACCAGCAGGCCACCGCTTGTCTGCGGGTCGGTCAGCAGATCGCGCCGCCACGCGGCAAAGCCGTCCGGCAGATGCACCTTGCCGCCATGGCTTTCGAAGTTGCGGGCGGAAGCCCCGGTCCGCACCCCGGCCTGCAAATGCGCGGCGACGCCCGGCAGCAGCGCCGGCGCATCGGCATCCAGTTCGATCGAAAGCCGGGCGCCACGGGCCATTTCCAGCGCGTGCCCGGTCAGGCCGAAGCCGGTCACGTCGGTCATCGCGTGCACGCCCGACAGTTCGCCAAGCTCGGGACCGATGCTGTTCAGCCTGGTGGTCGAGGCAAGCATCGCGGCATATCCGGCCGAATCCAGCCGCCCCTGCCGAAACGCCGCGCTAAGCACGCCGACGCCCAGCGGCTTGGTCAGCAGCAGCCTGTCGC
>NZ_DBNHFX010000144.1:0-6762 GCF_057137845.1 Sandaracinobacteroides sp.
GCCCCGCGCTCGACGGCGATGATGTGGCGGCGGCCGGGGATCGGCGCAATGAACGGGTCTTCGCCGAACCTGCCGAAATGCTGGGTGAAGCGTTCCAGATCGTCGTCGTCGAGGTCCTGGCCGGGGAAGACAAGAACGTGATGCTGAAGCCAGGCTTCGCGTATGTCATCGATCGTGCCCGATGAAAGCGGGCGCTTCAGGTTCAGCCCGGTTACGAATGCCCCACAAGCCTGCCCGCTGGTTTCGATACGCATCAATGTCCCTCCGAGGCGACAGGCTTCATGGAAAGCCGCGCCGCGTCAAGGCTATTGTCAGCCAGCGCCAAGCAGCCAGCGCGCAGTCCAATAGGTGATGCCGGCGCCGACATAGGCCATCACGAACAGATAGGCGAACATGAACGACGGCCATTTCCAGCCGCCGGTTTCGCGCCGCACGACGGCAAGCGTCGACATGCACTGCGGTGCGAACACGAACCACACGAGGAAGGCCAGCGCCGTCGGCAGCGGCCAGCTTCCGCGCAACTGGTCGACAAGACCGGTCGCGTCCTCGTCGGTTGCATCCAGCGAGTAGATGGTGGCAAGCGCGGCCACCGCAACTTCACGCGCGGCCATCGCCGGCAACAGCGACATGGCGATTTCATGGTTGAAGCCGATCGGCCGGAAGATCGGCTCGATCGCGTGGCCGATCTTGCCGGCGATCGAATATTCGACGGCGGGGCGGTCGGCGTCGGCGGGCGGCTGCGGATAGCTGGCCAGCGCCCACAGCAGCACGGTCGCGCCAAGGATGATGGTGCCCGCGCGCTTCAGGAACGCGCCCGCGCGCAGCCACAGGCCCAGCAGCAGGTTCCGCAGCGACGGCAACTGGTAGGCGGGCATTTCCATCAGGAAGGTGGGCTTCGGCCCGCGTGTCACGGTGCGCCTGAGGAACAGCGCCGCAACCATCGCCCCCAGCACGCCCGCCATATAGAGCGCCAGCAGCACCAGCCCCTGCAGGCCGATCGGCCCCCACACCCGCTCGGCGGGAATGAAGGCGGCGATGATGACGGCATAGACCGGCAGCCGCGCCGAACAGGTCATCAGCGGGGCGATCAGGATGGTGGTCAGCCGGTCGCGCGCGTCGGGGATGGTGCGCGCCGCCATGATGCCGGGAATGGCACAGGCAAACGACGACAGCAGCGGAATGAACGCCGATCCGTTCAGCCCGATCGACGCCATCAGCCGGTCCATCAGGAAGGCTGCCCGGACCATATAGCCCGAGCCTTCCAGAATCAGGATGAAGGTGAACAGGATCAGGATCTGCGGCAGGAACACGATCACTGCGCCGACACCGGCCAGAATGCCGTCGTTCAGGAACGATCGCACGAAGCCTTCGGGCAGGATCGACGTTACCTGCGCCTGCAGGAACGCGATCGACGCCTCGATCCAGCCCATCGGCGCCTCGGCCCACGAGAACACCGCCTGGAACATCAGGAACAGGATGGTGGCAAGGATGATCGGGCCTGCGACCGGGTGCAGCAGCACCGCGTCGATCGTGCGCGTCGCGCGGCGGCGCTCGCCTTCGGACAGGGTGACGGCCGACGCGATCCGGCGGGCGTCGCGGCCCAGATTGCGCGGGCTGGCAGGGGTGAATTCGGCAAGCGGCGCCGGTTCGTGGCCCAGACGCTCCTCGACGCAGGCCATCAGCGATTGCAGCCCGCGCTTGCGGACGGCAACCGTCTCGACGACGGGAATGCCCAGTTGCCGGCCCAGTTCGGCCGCATCGAGCACAAGCCCGTCGCGCGTCGCCATGTCCATGCGGTTCAGCGCCATGACCGCCGGGATGCCCAGCCGCAGCACGTCGAGGGCAAAGCGCAGATGCGCCGACAGGTTGGTGGCGTCGGTGACGATCAGCAGCACGTCGGGGCGGCGGTCGCCCGCCTGCTTGCCCAGCAGCGTATCGCGCGTGACCGCTTCATCGAGCGAGCGCGGCACCAGGCCATAGGCGCCGGGCAGGTCGATCAGTTGGGCCGGGGCGCCCGACGGCAGATCGACGACAGCCGTCTTGCGCTCGACGGTGACGCCGGGATAGTTGCCGACTTTCTGTCGCGCACCGGTCAGTGCGTTGAAAAGGCTGGTTTTCCCAGCGTTCGGATGACCGACGACGGCAATCAGCGGCAGCCGCGACGCATGGGCATCGGCGGTTCCGGCGCCCGGCGCCTTCAGGTCGACGGCTTCGGTCATCCGCCCGATTCCTCCAGCAGGATGCAGGCAGCAAGCGCCGTCCGCAAGGCAACCATCGTGCCATCTACCCGCACTGCGATCGGATCGCCCAGCGGCGCCAGATGCAGCGTTTCCACTTCGGCGCCTTCATCGAAGCCCATTTCCACCAGCCGGTCGGCCATGCCGTTCGCCGCGGGCGTGAAACCGGCGACACGCGCGCGGCTTCCGGTCGCCAGCCGATCGAGCGTGAAGGTTGCAGATGCCTTGGGCGGCAGAGGGGGTTGGACGTTCACCTGCGACCGATTATCATTATCCGTGCCAATTGCAAGCGCGACACGGCGCCGCCCGCAGGCTTTGGCGCAGGCCGGATTCAGGTGGCCGGGTAACGCAACCGGCCGAGGAAGCGGACAAGGCTTGGCCGTTCGTCGTCTGGCGGTGCGGCAAACCGCGCCTTCGCCTTGCCGAACTGCATGACGTTTTCGATCCGCCGGTCGAGAAAGGCGCGGGTGTCGGCCTGTCCGTCACTGTCGTCGTTCAGCCAGTATAGCAGCGTCGATGTATAGACGGCGGCGGCCAGGGCACGCTTCGAATAATGGTTGAAGTCGGTCGCGGTGTCGCCGGCGGCGCGCCAGATGCAGTCGGCGGTGCGCCATGCCAGTTTTGCTGCGCGCGGCGCATTCAGCGGCAAGGCCAGCACCGTCGTTGCCCGGCGCACTGCCTCGCGGTGCGGCAACGCCCATTCGAGCCTTCCCCGGATGGCGGCCGTCACCTTGTCGCGCACTTTCAGCGCATGGAAGGCGGGGGTGTCGGCTGCTTGCAGCATCCGCTCGTCGGCCAGCCGGGTATAGGCATCGACCATCTGGAACGCGCCGCCGGGGAAGGCGATACCGGCGATTGCCGGATCCAGCCCGAGGTCGCGCAGGCCGGCTTCGGCTGCGGCACGGCTCCAGCCGTCGAAGGGGGCATGGGCCAGCATGGCCTCGATCAGGTGCGGGCGGAGCTCGTCGAGCGTTAGATCCGCGAGTCGGACTTCGGTCATGCAAGGCTGTTTAGGCATTTGCGCCGCCTTCGCAAAGTCGGCACCTTGCCGCTGCCCGGCGCCTTTGCTATGGCCGCGCCGACGACGCCGGCATTCCGGCGGCGAACCCGATTCTTTTCCGACTGTGACAGTGATTGTCATGCTTGGCAAAGGCTTGGGAACGCTGGCGAATGTCGGTCGGGTTGCTTGAATTCATCCGGGAAGGTGCTGATCCTTTTATGCAGATCATCGTTCGCGACAATAATGTCGACCAGGCGCTGCGGGCGCTCAAGAAGAAGCTCCAGCGTGAAGGCGTCTATCGCGAAATGAAGCTGCGCCGCCATTACGAGAAGCCGTCGGAAAAGCGCGCCCGCGAAAAGGCTGCCGCCGTCCGCCGCGCCCGCAAGCTGGACCGCAAGCGCGCCGAGCGCGACGGTCAGCGCTGATCCCCGCATGGCGGACGGGAACAGCGCCGGCTTCGGCTTTGGCAAGTGGATCGTCGCCGGTTTCGTACTGGTGACAGGCGCAGTCGCGCTGGCGGTTGCAGGAACGCAGCCGCTGAACGCCCCCGTACGGGAAGCGCAGGCTTTCCTCGACGCCAACGCAAGGAAGCCCGGCGTGAAAACCACCGAGAGCGGCCTGCAGGTCGAAATGCTTGCCGAAGGCGAAGGCCCGCACCCGACGGCGCAGGACACCGTCCTCGTCCACTATGAGGGGCGGCTGGCTGACGGCACCGTGTTCGATTCCAGCATCCAGCGCGGCCAGCCTGCGGTGTTCGGTGTCTCGGACGTGATCCCCGGCTGGACCGAGGGGCTGCAACTGATGCGGCCCGGCGGCAAGGCCCGCTTCACCATTCCTCCGCAGCTTGGCTATGGCGCCCGTGGCGCCGGTGGCGTGATCCCGCCGAACGCAGTGTTGCAGTTCGACGTGATGCTGCTGGATATCGCCCCGCGCCAGTAGCGCGACGGCAGACGGAATACCCCGATTGACGGCGGCCGGGTGCGCAGGCACCTTTGGGCGCCGTTTCGTATGCACGAAACGCAGCAAATACGACCTGTTGGGGGGGGGAGATCGGCCATGGGTTTCGGGGAAGCAGTAGCTGCCTGTCTTTCGAAGTTTGCAACCTTTGCCGGGCGCGCGTCGCGGCCTGAATATTGGTGGTTCTATCTGTTCGCCGTGCTGGTGATGATCGCCGCCGGCGTGGTTGACCTCTATGTGCTTGGATACAACCCCGATAATCCGATGGCTGTGCCGGTCGTATCAACGATTGCCGTGTTTCTGCTGCTGCTGCCGTCGCTTTCGGTCACCGTCCGCCGCCTGCACGACACCGACCGCAGCGGCTGGTGGTGGTTCATCGGCCTGGTTCCCGTCGTGGGGACGCTGATCCTGCTGGTGTTCTGTGTGTTGCCGGGAACCGACGGCGACAACCGTTACGGCCCGAAGCCACTGTAGGGCGGTCAGTCGTAGGTCGGCACCCAGTCGCCCTCGGCCGGATCGGAAAAGCGGGTGAACTCGCGGTGGAACATCAACGGCACGGTGCCGGTCGCGCCGTGTCGCTGTTTCGCCACGATCACCTCGGCGCGGCCGCGCAGCCGGTCGGCCTTTTCCAGCCACGATTGAAACTTCTCGCTGCCGTCCTCGGGCTTGCGGCCTTCGTGGTAATATTCCTCGCGGAACACGAACAGCACGATGTCGGCGTCCTGTTCGATGGTGCCGGATTCCCGCAGGTCCGACAGTTGCGGGCGTTTGTCCTCGCGGTTTTCCACCTGCCGTGAAAGCTGCGACAGTGCGATCACCGGAATGTCCAGTTCCTTCGCCAGCGTCTTCAGGCCGCGCGTCACCTCGGAAATTTCCTGCACCCGGTTCTCCGATGCGTTGCGCGCCGTCCCCTGCAGCAGTTGCAGATAGTCGACGACGATCAGGCCGATCTTTTTCTGCCGCTTCAGCCGCCGCGCCCTTGTGCGCAGCGCTGCGATCGAAAGCGCCGGCGTATCGTCGATATAAAGGGGCAGGTCGTGCAGGTTCTCGGCGGCACGGGCCAGTTCATTGAATTCCGACTGGTTGATCTTGCCCATCCGCAGATGTTCAGAGCTGATCTGCGACTGTTCGGCCAGAATGCGGTTGGCCAACTGGTCCGACGACATTTCCAGACTGAAAAAGGCAACCGGTGCGCCCGACGACGGGGTGATGCCGTCGCGCTGGTCCTGCTTCAGCCGATAGGCGGTGGCAAAGGCGATGTTGGTTGCAAGCGCGGTTTTCCCCATCGCCGGGCGGCCGGCCAGGATCAGCAGATCGGAATTGTGCAGGCCGCCGATCTTGCCGTTCAATCCCACAAGGCCGGTCGTCAGGCCGGAAAGATGGCCGCCTGATTTCATCGCCTTCGCCGCCATCTCGACGGCGCGGCGCGCGGCGCCCGCGAATTCAACCGAGGCGCCCGAAACGTCGCCGGATTCGGCCACCCGGTACAGCGCTTCCTCGGCGGCTTCGATCTGCTTCATCGGCGCGACTTCGCGGCTGGTGTCGGTGGCGGAATGGACCATGTCGGCCCCCACCATCACCAACGCCCGCAGCAGCGCCAGATCATAGATCTGCTGCGCGCAGTCGCGGGCGGCGATCACGACCGAGGGGTCTTCGGTCAGGCGCAGCAGATAGCTTGCGCCGCCAAGTTCCGTGATCGCGGCGTCGGCTTCGAACAGCGGGCGCAGGGTGATCGGGTTGGCGACCATGTTCAAGTCGGCCAGCCGGCGGATCTGGGCGAAGATACGCCCGTGCAGCGGTTCGTGGAAATGCTCGTCGCGGAGCTGGAGGTTCACTTCTTCCAGCAGCCGGTTTTCCAGCATCAATGCGCCCAGCAGCGCCTTTTCGGCGTCGATGTTGAACGGAATGCGCTGCCCTTCGACGGGTGCGGAATCAACGATGGAAAGGTTGGCGCTGTTTGGCATGGGCCGGTCCTATTGCGGCAAATCCGCCGCCCCCGCAAACGCCCCTGCCTGTGGATAGCGGGGACAAGCGCCAGAACGTGCCCGCCCGGCGACAGCAGGTGCCGCCGGGCGCCAGGCATCAGAACCCGGCGCGCCAGGTAAAGGCCGCGCCGCGATCGCGCCTGCCCGCCATGTTGCCGGCATCGTTGCGCTGATAGGCCGCGACCGACAGCCGGCCGAGGCTGTAGCCAAGCTCGGCCGCCGTTTCGCGTGCGTTGGCACGGGCGGCAAGCGGGGTGCCGTTGGCCAGCAGGAACTGCCCTCCCGTCACCACAACCGGCCCGGCAAACCGCAGCGAAAGCACGCCCGGCCCAACCGGCGCGGTGCCTGCAACCGACCAGCTTTGCGTGCGCAGGCGGCCGCCCGATTTCAGCAGCATGTTGTCGGCAAGGCGCGGTTCAGTCCAGCCGGTGGTTGCCGCCAGACGCAGCGTATAGCCGCCCGTTTCAAACCCGGCAGCGCCGCCGATCGCCAGCGTCTGCCCGCCCAGCAGCCCGAAGGCAGGCGCCAGCCGGGTGCCAAGCAGGGCGCCGTCGTCGTTGCTGCTGGTCGCGTGCAGCGCCAG
>NZ_DBNHFX010000145.1:0-9364 GCF_057137845.1 Sandaracinobacteroides sp.
TTGCGGCTGCCGGTATCCTGATAAAAGGCAAAGAAACTGTCCCAAGCGGCTTCGGTCAGGTCGCGGCCCGTCAGCCAGTCGATGCCGTCGACCGCCGCCAGCGCCGCCGCGCGCTCGTGCCGCAGAACCTTGCGCTTGCGGCTGCCAAGTGCACCAAGGAAATCGTCGAATCCGCGCCAGTCGCCGCTGTTCTGCCAGTGATACTGGATGTCGCGGCGCTCCAGCCAGTGGCGCGCGGCAAAGCTTTCGGCGTCGTCGGGGCAAAGGAACGTCGCATGCGCGCCCGACAGCCCGTTATCGCGCACCACCGCCTCGCTTGCGGCCACCAGAACGCTGCGCGCATCGGCATAGTGCGCCAGCAGGCGCGGCGCAGTCGCCGGGGTGAAGGGCGTTGCATGTTGCAGCTTCGGATAATAGGCGCCGCCCGCGCGCTGCCACGCGTCGGCCCAGCCGTGGTCGAACACATATTCGCCCTGGCTGTGTGCCTTCAGATACCCCGGCAGGATACCGGCAATCCGCCCGGCGTCGTCCTCGGCAACGATGTGCAGCGGCCGCCACCCGGCCTCGGCCGTGGCCGAGCCGCTGTCCTCGAGTGCGGTTACGAAGGCGTGCGCGGCAAACGGGTTGCCGCCGCCCGCAAGCGCGTCCCAGTCGGCGGCGGGAATGTCGCGCGCGGCGCCCGCCAGCCTTGCCCGAAGCCGGGGCATCGCCTCAGCGAAGCTGGATCACCGCATCCACCTCTACCGCAACCCCGCGTGGCAGCGACGGCACGCCGACAGCGGCGCGCGCATGCTTGCCGGCATCGCCGAACACCTGCACCATCAGGTCGGATGCGCCGTTCGCCACTTCCGGCTGCTCGCCGAAGCCGGGGGCGCACTGCACGAACACGCCCAGTTTCACCACGCGCTGCACCCGGTCGAAACTGCCGCCAAGCGCCGCCTTCACCTGCGCCAGGATCATCAGCGCGCAGCGTTCGGCGGCGTGGCGTCCCTGCTCGACGGTCATGTCGCTGCCAACCGTGCCGCGAATCAGGCTGCCGTCGGCGGCAACGCTGATCTGCCCCGACACATGCAGCAGCCCGCCTGCCTCGACGGCCGGAACATAGGATGCAACCGGCGCCGCCGCCGCCGGCAGCACATGGCCCAGTTCCTTCAGTTTCGTTTCAACGCCCATCGTCTGTCCTTTCCATCCGGTTTCTGATCCATGTTTCCGCATCGGCCCAGCGATCGATCCGGCTGTGCGCGTCGGGCGCCGCCGGGATCAGGCCGCGCAATACCGGGTCGGCCACCATGTGCAGCCGCCCCACGCCCGGCGCATGTCTGGCCGCGCTTTCATGGTGCGGCGGCAGGTCGTCGACAAAGACCGCAGGCCGCCCCGCCGCCAGTTCGTGCACCTTGCGCCCCTTTGGCCCGTCGTTCGCGTGCACCGGCACATCAAGGCCAAGCGACCGCAGGTGGGCAAGCCGGATATCGCGCCATTGCGCGGGAATGTTCGTCAGCACTACCAGATCCATGTCGCGCGCAAGCCGCCCCAGCACCTGCACTGCATCTTCGGCGGGCTGCTGCCGCAACTGCCCCTCGGCGAAGAAGCCGTCCAACAGCGCCGGAAACTCGGCGGGCGATACCGCCCGCCCGTCGGCCATGTGGCGCATGTTGCCGACCAGCGCAAAACTGTCGAAGCTCAGGTCCACCTGCCGCTCCTCGCGCAGCCAGTCGCTGAACGGACGGGCGAATTCCAGAATCACCTCGTCGCAGTCGAGGATCAGGATCGGCTTCATCCGCGTTCCTTCGCAAGCTGTTCCGGCGCGACGCCGATTTCGCCGGCCACCTTCAGCAGATCTGGTTCGTGACCGGAAAGAAAGGCGGCAACTGCGGCTGCCATGTCGGCGCTGCCGGCGCGGGCGCGAATCATGTCTGCGTCATAGCCGGTAAGGGCGATGAACCGGTTGCGCAGCCCCTCGTCGGCGATGATCGCGGCCAGCGCCTGCAAGGCCAGTGTCGGGTCCATGCCCGTGCCTCTAGAGCATGTGCCGCCTGAACGGAATGTCTGATCGAAGGCCTGCCCCCGAACCGCCGCACGCACGCAAAAAAGCGCAGGCCGGAACCTGCGCTTGCCTCTGCCGTTCCAGCCGTTCGGGACGAACAAGGCCCGCCCGCCATGCCGGAACGCCGCAACCCGCCCCGCAGGGCGGATGCCGCTTACTTGATCTTGGCTTCCTTGAACTCGACGTGCTTGCGCGCGACGGGATCATATTTGCGGAACGAAAGCTTCTCGGTCTTGGTGCGCGGGTTCTTCTTGGTCACATAATAGTAACCAGTGTCCGCGCTGCTCACGAGCTTGATCTTGACCGTCGTCGGCTTCGCCATGCTGTCCTCGAAACAAATAATTGCGCCCGCCGGCAAAGTGCCCCGGGAAAGGGCGCGCCTCTAGGGCAGAATCACCGTTGCCGTCAACCCCACGGCCTGCATCCCGGCCCCTCAGCCGCGCTTTCGCCGCACACCGGGCGGCGGCCCGCCGTGCTTTGGCCGCATCCGGTCGGTGCGCGGTTTCGCGTTCGCTCCGAAACGCCTGCGCTCGACCGGCTCGACGCCCGGAATGGAAAATCGCAGGGCGCCGGTCACGGGGTCGGCCTCCTCTAGGCGCAGGTCCAGCAACTGCCCCTGCGCATAGCGGGTGCCCGACTGCGTGCCTTCAAGATAGCGCCCGGCCTCGTCGAAGCGGAATCGCTCGTCGCCAAGGGCGCTGATCGGCACCAGCCCGTCACCGCCGATCTCGACGACGGTGGCAAAAAACCCGAACGCCTGCACGCCCGAAATGCGGGCATGGACGATGCCGCCCGTCGACGCCGCCAGATAGCGGGCGATATAGCGGTCCAGCGTCTCGCGCTCGGCTTCCATCGCCCGGCGCTCGGTAAAGCTGATATGCTCGCCGATGGCGGCGAAACGCTGCCCGGCGCCTTCGGGCAGCCCGCCTTCCCCAAGCTTCAGCGCCTGCACCAGCGAGCGATGTACACAGACATCGGAGTAGCGGCGGATGGGCGAGGTGAAATGCGCATAGGAACCGAGGTTCAGGCCGAAGTGGCCGGTGTTCGCCGGGGCGTAATAGGCCTGGGTCTGGGCGCGCAGCACGGCTTCCGAAATCTCGGTCAGGTCGGCGCGGTCGCGGCAGCGGTCCAGCACGCGGTTGAAGCTTTCGGGCGTGATCACCTGCCCCAGCGCAAAGCTTACCCCCAGCGTCCCCAGATATTCCTTCAGGCTGACCAGTTTTTCCCGGTCCGGCTGTTCGTGGCACCGATACATCACCGGCGCCTTCACTTCTTCAAGGGCGCGCGCGGCCGCCACATTGGCGGCGATCATCATTTCCTCGATCACCCGGTGCGCATCCAGCCGTTCGCGCACGCGCACGCCCGTCACCTGCCCGGCATCGTCCAGAATCACGCGCTTTTCCGGCAATTCAAGATCAAGCGGCGAGCGCCGCCCGCGCGCCCGCATCAACGCCTTCCAGCAATCCCATAGCGGCGCCAGCACCGGCACCTTCAGTTCGCTTTCGGCCTTGCCATCCATCACCGCCTGCACGGCTTCATAGGCAAGGTTCGCCGCGATCCTGACCCGCGCCCGGTGAAAGCGCCACTGCGACAGCTCGCCATTCGCCCCGACATGGATGCTGGCGGCCAGCACCGCCTTGTCGGCCCCCGCCTTCAGGCTGCACGCGCCGTTGCTCAGTTCCTCGGGCAGCATCGGCAGCACGCGGTCGGGGAAATATACGCTGTTGCCGCGATCGAAGGCGCTGCGATCCAGCGCCGATCCGGGGCGGACGAACCACGACACGTCGGCGATGGCGACCAGCAGCCGCCAGCCGTCGCCCTCCGGCTCGGCCCAGACTGCGTCGTCATGGTCGCGCGCGTCGGCAGGATCGATGGTGATGAACGGAATGCGCGTCCAGTCCTCGCGCGGGCCGAGCGGCGCGGCCTGCACCCGGCGCGCCTCGTCCTCTACGGCCTCCGGGAAATGATCGGGCAGGCCCTTGGCGGCGATGGCGATGTCGCTCAGCAGCGCGCCGGAAAACGGCGTGCCCAGCCGCGCCGCGACATGCGCCAGCGTTCGCGCGCCCGAACCTTTCAGTTCGGCCCGCACCAGTTCGCCCGGCACCACGTCGCTGCCGTGATGGATCGGCCATTGCCGCCGCTCGCGCCGGTCGACGGGCTTCAGCAGCAGCCCGCCCCGGCCGTCACGCTCGACGACGCCGGTCAGCAGCGACACGCCCCGCTTCAGCCGCTTGATGACGCTGCCTTCAAAGCGCGGCGCGTCGCCGGTAATGCGAACCAGCAGGCGATCGCCCGGATCATAGGTCAGCCGCCGCCCGGCGGCATGGCCATGCCGGCCCTCGCCGGTGATGCGCACCCTGGGCGGCTCGCCTTCGCCGGGCCAGTTCTCGGGCGTTGCCAGAACCCGCCCGCGATCGGCGGAAATCACCGTCAAGACCGCCACGCGGGGCAGGCTGTCGGCCTCGTGCAGCGCCCGCCCCGGCCCGCCCGCAAGCTGGCCTTCGGCTTCCATTTCGCGCAGCAGCAGTTTCAGCTCCTCGCGCTCGGCGCCCTTCAGGCCGAACGCGCGGGCGATCTCGCGCTTGCCGACCGCCGTCCGGCTTTCGCGCACGAAAGCCAGAATCGCGTCGCGGTCGGGCAGGCTCAAGAGCCGGCTTTCTTCGCTGCCGGTTTCTTGGCCGGAGCCTTCTTGGCGGGCGCCTTTCTGGCTGGGGCCTTCTTCTTCGCCGCCGGTGCGCGCGCTGCCCGTTCGGCCAGCAGCACCACCGCCTGCTCCATCGTCAGCGCCTTTGCATCGGTGCCCTTGGGGATGGTGGCGTTCACTGCGCCATCGGTGACATAGGCGCCGAACCGGCCATCCAGCACCTTCACTTCGGCGCCGCTTTCCGGATGCGCGCCCAGCACCGCGATGGGTTCCGCCGGTGCGCGCCGGGCCTTGCCGCCCTTCGGTTCGGCCAGCCTGACGACCGCCGCGTTCATGCCGATCTCGAACAGTTCGGTGCTGTCCTTCAGATTGGCATATTTGCCGTCGTGCAGCAGATAGGGGCCATAGCGGCCGATCGACGCGGTGATCGGCAGGCCGGTTTCGGGGTGCATGCCGATGGCACGCGGCAGCGCCAGCAGCTTCAGCGCCGTTTCCAGATCCAGATCGGTAATATCGCGCGGGATCGACGAACGCTTCTCGCCCGATTGCACATAGCGGCCGAACCGGCCCGATTTCACTTCGACGGCAAGGCCGGTTTCCGGGTCGTCGCCCAGCCCCTGCGGCCCGGCGTCCTCGCCTCCGGCGCTGGCGAACTGGCGGGTGTAGCGGCATTCAGGATAGCCCGAGCAGGAAATGAACGGCCCATACCGCCCGACCTTCAGCGCCAGTTGCCCGGTTCCGCACGCCGGGCAGGCGCGCGGATCGGCGCCATCGTCGCGCGGCGGGAACAGGTGATCGCCCAGATAGGCATCCAGCGCCTTTTCCACGTCCCACGGCTTTTGCGCCTGCACGTCGTCGGCGCGGGGTTTGAAATCCGCCCAGAAGTCGCGCAGCACTTCCAGATACTTGGCTTCCCCGGCGGAAATGTCGTCCAGCCTGTCCTCAAGGCCGGCGGTGAAATCATACTGCACATAGCGTTCGAAAAACCGCTCGAGGAAGGCCGTGACCAGTTGTCCCTTTTCCTGCGGCCGGAAGCGTTTCTGTTCCAGCACCACATAATCGCGGTCCTTCAGAACCTGGATGATCGACGCATAGGTAGAAGGGCGCCCGATCCCCAGTTCCTCCATCCGTTTCACCAGGCTTGCCTCGGAATAGCGCGGCGGCGGCTGGGTGAAATGCTGCGATGCCTCGACCCCCTGCGTCGAAGGACGGTCTCCCGCCATCAGCTTTGGCAGCCGGCCGCCTTCCTCGTCGTCGGCCACCGGGCCTTCGGACCGCAGATCGTCGGTGCCTTCGGTATAAAGGGCCAGAAACCCCGGAAACACCACCACGGTGCCGGTCGCGCGCAGTTCCACCGATCCATCGTCGGCCACCAGATCGACCGCCGTCCGCTCCAGTTGCGCCGAAGCCATCTGCGAGGCGACGGCCCTCGTCCAGATCAGGTCATAAAGCCGGCCGTCACGGTCGTGCAGGCCGAGCGCGCGCGCCGTGCGGGCGAAATCGGTCGGGCGGATGGCCTCGTGCGCTTCCTGCGCGTTCTTGGCCTTTGCCGTATAATGGCGCGGCTTTTCCGGCACATAGTCGCGGCCATAGCGTTCCATCACCATGTCGCGCGCGCGCATCACGGCGGCGCCATCCATCGATACGCCGTCGGTCCGCATATAGGTGATGTGCCCGGCCTCATAGAGGGCCTGCGCCGTCCGCATCGTCTGCTGCGCGTCCATCCCCAGCTTGCGCGCCGCTTCCTGCTGCAAGGTCGAGGTGGTGAACGGCGGCGCCGGGTTGCGCACCGCCGTCTTGATGTCGATGGCGCCGACCGACAGCGTTGCGGCTTCCACCTGCGCCCGCGCCGCTTCGGCTGCATCGCGGGTCGCCAGCGCGAACTTGTCGAGCTTCCGGCCGTCGAGCGCAGTAAGTTTTGCCGAAAAGGCGATGCCGCCCGCGCTTTTCAGCACTGCCTCGACGCTCCAGTATTCGCGCGGTCTGAAGGTCTCGATCTCGCGCTCGCGCTCGACGATCAGCCGCAACGCGACCGACTGCACCCGCCCGGCGCTTTTGGCGCCGGGCAGCTTGCGCCACAACACCGGCGACAGGGTGAACCCCACCAGATAATCCAGCGCCCGGCGCGCCAGATAGGCATCCACCAGCGCCTGGTCGACGGTGCGCGGGCTGCCCATCGCCGCCTTCACCGCATCCTTGGTGATGGCGTTGAAGGTGATGCGCGAAATGCCGCCCCTGGGCACCGCCTTGCGCGCCGCCAGCAGCTCGGCCAGATGCCACGAGATCGCCTCGCCCTCGCGGTCGGGGTCGGTCGCGAGGATCACGCGATCCGCCTGTTTCGCGGCGTCGGTGATTGCCTTCATCTGCTTCGCGCGGTCGGCCGAAACCTCCCAGCGCATGGCGAAATCATGTTCGGGGTCGACGCTGCCGTCGCTTGCAGGCAGGTCGCGCACATGGCCGAAACTGGCCAGCACTTTGGCCCCGCCGCCCAGATACCCCTCGATCGTCCGGGCCTTGGCCGGCGACTCGACGATGACAAGATCCATCAACGGTCCTTCCTTGGGGCGCGGCCCATAGCCCCGTGCAGGCCGAAATGGCAACTGCGGGCCATCTCAGCCTATCCGCGCCACCCTTCCGCCTGCAAGCCGGACCACCCTGCCCTCGATCTCGAGGTCGGACAATTGCGCCTGCACCTGCGCCGCCGCCATGCCCGAAGCGCGAACCAGTTCATCGACCGGAACCCCGCCGGGCGAGAGCAGCGCCAGAAACCCGCCGTCGGCCGCTTCCGCCCGCCCGACCGGACAAGATTCGATCACCGGCCCAGGTTCGATCACCGGCCCAGATGCGATCACCGGAGCACGGCGCTTCGCCGTTTCCGGCGGCCGTTCGCGCGCGGGCCTTGCCGCCACCACGAACGGCGACAGCGCCGCCAGCACGTCTGCCGCGCTTTCCACCAGTGTCGCGCCGTCGCGGATCAGCCCGTTCCCCCCGCGTGAACGCGGATCCGCCGGATGGCCGGGCGCCGCCATCACTTCGCGCCCTGCATCGGCGGCGATGCGCGCGGTGATCAGGCTGCCCGATCCGCTGGCCGCCTCGATCACCACCACTGCCTGCGCAATCCCGGCGATCAGCCGGTTGCGGCGCGGAAAATGCCGGGCCTGCGGCTCGGTTCCGGGCGGCAGTTCGGTCAGCAGCAGCCCGCGCCCGGCGATTTCGCCTTGCAGTGCGGCATGTTCGGGCGGGTAGGCGATGTCGATGCCGCAGGCGATGCAGGCGATGGTTCCGCTGTCCAGCGTGGCGTTGTGCGCGGCGGCGTCGATGCCGCGCGCCAGCCCCGACACCACCACCCAGCCGGCGTGGCCCAGATCCGCCGCCATGTCACGCGCCAGCGCCCGGCCCGCCGCACTGGCGTTGCGCGCACCGACCATCGCCACCACCGGCCGTGCGGCAAGGCCCGTGTCACCCAGCGCGATCAGCAGCGGCGGCGGATCGGAAAGCGCGGCAAGCAATGGCGGATAGTCGTCCTCGCCCGGCAGCAGATGCCTGCCGCCAAGCTTCGCCACGCGGTCCATCTCGGCCTCGGCCACTTGCGGCGGCGCAAGCGGCTTTCCCGCCATCGCCAGCGCCTCGCAGGCGGCACCGCCGCTGCCATGGCGGGCAAGCAACTGGCCGAAGCCCACCGCACCGATGCCATCGGTGCGGGCCAGCCGGATGCGGGCCAGCCGTTCCTGCGGTGAAAACCCCGTCACGCGTCGTCGTCGGCGGCTTTTGCCTTGCCGATGCGTGGCTCGGTGCCGTCGCGCAGGCGGGCGATATTCTCGCGGTGGGTCCACAGCACCCAGACCGCCAGCAACCCGACGATCAGCCCGGCTTCGGGCTTGCCGGCGAAGCCAAGGGTGATTGCCGCAGCAAAGCCGCCGACCATGCCGCCCAGCGACGAAATCCGGCTGATCGCCGCCACCGCCACCCAGCCAAGTGCGAATCCCAGACCGCCCAGCGCGGAAAAGCCGAACGATACGCCCAGCAGCGTCGCCACGCCCTTGCCGCCCCGGAACCTGAGCCATGCCGGATGCACATGCCCGGCAAAAGCGCCGATCGCGGCGGCAAGCGACGCCCATTCCTGCCCGTATCGGGCCGCCAGCCACACGGCAGCCCAACCCTTGCCCGCATCCAGCAGCAGGGTCAGGGCGGCGATGCCCTTGCGCCCGGTGCGCAGCACGTTGGTGGCGCCGATGTTCCCCGATCCGATCGAGCGGATGTCGCCGCCGCCTGCCAGGTGCGTAAGAAGCAGCCCGAACGGAATCGAGCCGAGCAGATAGCCGATCAACAGCCAGAGAAGCGCATGGGTCACGCAGCGAATCCTAGCGCGGCTTCACCCTGCCCCGCAACCCGCCCGCCGTTGACATCCATCAAGGAAAAGCCGGACACTGCCTCCATTGCTTTACGCACTGAACCGGAAAGGAAAGCCGCATGAAGGGCTATATCGACGACATCGAACAAGCGACCGAGGAAAACAGCCATTTCCGCCGTGTCCTCTATACCGGCAAGCGGTTGCAGCTCGTCGTCATGTCGCTCCTCCCCGGAGAGGAAATCGGCGAGGAAGTGCACGACGACGGCGACCAGTTCTTCCGCGTCGAGATGGGCACCGGAAAAATCCTGATCGACGACAAATGGAC
>NZ_DBNHFX010000146.1:0-8473 GCF_057137845.1 Sandaracinobacteroides sp.
GCCCTGCCCGCGCAGGCTTCCATTCCGCCCGCGATCCGCTAGGTTTCGGGGCCATGCGCACCCTGATCCTTGCTGCGGCGGCCTGCATCGCCGCCCCTGCCGCCGCCCAGCTTTCCACCCGCTGGCCAGTCGCCGAAGCCGATGCCACGATCCGCGATTTCCGCTTCCACACCGGCGAAGTGATGCCGGAACTGCGGATGCATTACCGGACGCTTGGCCAACCCCGGAGCGATGAGGCAGGCCGCATCATCAACGCCGTGATGTTTCTGCACGGCACCGGCGGCACCGGCGCGCAGTTTCTGCGGCCGCAGTTCGCCGATGAGCTGTTCGGCCCCGGCCAGGCGCTGGATATCAGCAGATATTTTGTGATCCTGCCCGATTCGATCGGCCATGGTGGCAGTTCCAAGCCGTCGAACGGGATGAAAACCGCATTCCCCAAATATGATTACGCCGACATGGTGGAAGCGCAGCGCCGCCTGCTGACCGAGCATCTGAAGATCGACAGCCTGCGCCTGCTGGGCGGCACCTCGATGGGCTGCATGCACAGCTTCGTCTGGGGCACCACCCACCCCGGCTTTGCCAAGGCGCTGTTCCCGACGGCCTGCCTGCCGGTCGAGATCGCAGGTCGCAACCGCACATGGCGCAAGATGTCGATCGACGCGATCCAGGCCGATCCCCTGTGGCGCGGCGGCAACTACACCACCCAGCCGACGGCGGGGCTGCGCACGGCGGCGGCGCTTGGCCTGATCGCCGGAACCGCGCCCGTCCGGATGCAGGCCGAAGCGCCGACGCGCGATGCCGCGGAAAAGGCGCTGGTCGGCCGGGTCGAAGCGGGCATGACCGACGACGCCAACGACGTGATCTACCGGCTGGACTCGAGCCGAAACTATAATCCAGCGCCGCTGCTGTCGCGGATCACGGTGCCCGTCACCTGGATCAATTCCGCCGACGACTTCATCAACCCGCCCAATCTGGGGATCGCCGAGCCAATGGCTGCGAAAATGCCGGCCGCCAAATTCATCCTGATCCCCGAGACGGCGCAATCGCGCGGCCACAGCACGCACACATGGGCGGTGTTCTGGAAGCAGGATCTGGCAGACCTGCTGGCGCGATCGGGCGGCTGATCCGCTCGCGCCCCCTAGCGCCTTGGCGGCGGCTTCACCGTCAGCAGCACGATGAAGCCTGCCGCCAGCAATAGCAGAATGGTCGCATAGCCGCCCTGCTGGGTTCCCGTCGACCGCGTGCCCCATGCAACCAGCATCGGCCCCAGCCACATGGTCGCGGTGCCCGACAGCGCATACAGCCCGAAAAAAGTGCCGGCCCGCGCCGGCTTCACCAGCACCGTCAGCAGGGTACGCGACGAGGCATAGGCCGCCGTGATCGAGACGGCGGAAATACCGGCAATCGCAATAAACGCCATTTCGGCCGCCGTCTGGAACATCGGCGCATCGTGCAGTGGCGCCGTTGAGACCGGCATCCACGCAATGCGGCCGGGGCTGGTGCCCAGAATCGCCACCACGCAGGCAGCCGTGATCAGGATTTCCAGCAGCACTGCACGCTTTGGGCCAAGCACCGGATCGATCCGCCCCGACAGCAGCCCGCCAAGCACGGCAAGGATCGAAAGCAGGATGCCGTAAACCAGCATCTGCAGTGTGTGCCAGCCCATGACCCCTGCGGCCAGCACGCCGCTGAAGATCAGGATCGCTGTCTTGCCGTCTGCGTAGATCATCCGGGCGGCCAGAAACTTCGCCACCTCCGGCTCGGCCTTCAGTTCGTGCAGCATCCCGGCAAAGTCGCGCATGCCGGCCTTCACCGCCTGCCCCAGCGTAAGGCTGGACCGGGGGAAATCCGGAACCCCCCAGAGGATCAGCGCAAGGCCAACGGCAATGCTGACGGCAACGATCGGCCCGGCAAGACGGGCGGGTTCGTGCAGGGCCTGGTCGACCCCCAGCAGCGGCTGTTTCGGCACCCACCCCCAATCGACCGTTCCCGGAAGCGCAAACGCCCATAAAACGGCCACCAGGAACGCAACCGACGTTGCATTGCCAAGCGCCAGCCCCATTCCCGATGTCCGCGCCACCTTGCCCTGCGCCGCGCTCAGGATGAGGGCGTTGTGGGCAACCTCGGTCCAGGCAAAGAACAGGCCGGCAAGTGCCACGATCGTCATGAATGCGGCCGGGCCGATCGGGCCGCCGGGCGTGACGAACCACAACGAGAAGTTCAACGGGATCATGGCAAGCGCCGCAAAGGCGAGCATCGGCTTGCGCGGGCCGAGCCGGTCGACGACCATGCCCATCAACGGCGCCGACAGGGCGACCGCCCAGCCCGAAAACTGATTCGCCCTTGCAATCAGCGCCTGCCCCGAGGCCGGATCGGGCGCGACCGACTGCACATAATAGGGCATGAACACATAGATGGTGATCAACACCACCGCCGGGTTCCGGAATCCCTCGAACGCGGCCCAGCACCAGGCGGAACGCGGCAGCGAACCCTTCACCGGCTCCATCGATATCCGGCCATATGTGCGCAAGCGCCGCTTGCCCGGCGCGCTTCCCTGTCCCTCATGCGGGGCACTGTGCGACCGGCGCGCACCGCAAGGCAAGCCCGCCCGGCAGATGTTTTGCCGATGCTATCCCTTTCGATGGCGTTCCAGTTCGTCGCCGATCACCCGCACCACGTGCATCAGGTTGGTCGAGCCGGGCACGCCGAACGGCACGCCCGCCATCAGCACCAGCCGGTCGCCGCCGGTTGCGATATGGTGGCGGATCGCCATCCGCTTCGATTTGGCGACCATTTCCTCGAAATCGCCGACATCGCGGGTGTGCACGGCATGCGCCCCCCACGTCAGCCCCAGCCGCCGCGCGGTGGAAAGCTTCGGTGTCATCACCAGCAGGTTTGCCGGAATCCGTTCACGCGAAACCCGCCGCGCGGTCGATCCCGACGTGGTGAAGCAGACGATCGCCGCTGCGCCGACCGTCCGCTGGATGCTGTGCGCTGCCTCGCACAGCGCGTCGGCCGTGGTTGGCTCGGGTGCGGTGCGCACGAAGCCGATCTGGCCTTCATAGGCCGGGTCGCGTTCGACTTCGCGGGCGATCGCATCCATCATCGCCACCGCCTCGACCGGCCAGCGCCCGGCGGCGCTTTCCGCCGACAGCATCACCGCATCGGCACCATCAAAAATGGCGTTCGCCACATCCGACACTTCGGCTCGTGTCGGGCTGGGGGCGACGATCATCGATTCCAGCATCTGCGTCGCCACCACCACGGGCTTGCCCGCCCGCCGCGCGCAGGCAATCGCCCGCTTCTGCACGCCCGGCACCTCCTGCGGCATCAGTTCGACACCCAGATCGCCGCGCGCAACCATGATCGCGTCGGCCTGTTCGATGATCGCATCCAGATCATCCAGTGCTGCCGGCTTCTCGATCTTGGCCATCAGCAGCGCACGCCCGGCGATCAGCTTTTTCGCTTCCGCCACGTCGTCGGCGCGCTGCACGAACGACAGCGCCACCCAGTCGACACCGGCCTCCAGCGCCATGGCAAGGTCAGCGCGATCCTTGGCGGTGAGCGCCGGCAGCGGCAGCACCGCGTCGGGCACGTTCACCCCCTTGTTGTTCGACAGCACGCCCGGCACCAGCACTTCGGTTGCAACATGATCATCGCCAACCGACACCACGCGCAGCACCAGCTTGCCGTCGTCCAGCAACAGACGGTTGCCCGGCCGCAGCACCTTCAGGATTTCCGGGTGCGGCAGATGCACCCGGTCGCAGTTGCCCGGCGCCGGATCCGAATCCAGACGGAAGCCCTGGCCGGCTTCCAGTTCCACGCGGTCGCCGTCGAACAGTCCGACACGCAGTTTCGGCCCCTGCAGGTCGGCAAGGATGGTCATCGGCCGCCCCAGTGCGCTTTCCAGCCCGCGCACGGTTTCGATCAGCTTCAGTTTCGATGCGGCGTCGCCGTGGCTCATGTTCACACGGAATGCGTCGGCGCCAGCTTCAAAAAGCGCGCGGATGCGTTCGGCTGTGTTCGAAGCAGGCCCCAGCGTCGCCAGAACGCGAACGTGGCGGGCGCGGGGCGGGCGGTGGCTCGGCAAGGGTGCGTCCTCTCGGCTTTGTGCAGGTGACAATTCGTCGGCGGCTCCCAATATACAGATGCGCGCAACGCCGCCAGCCATGGCATGTGCAGCGCGATTGCCGAAAGGAAACGGAAGCCATGTCCGAGACGAGACATCCCCACATCGAAGCGCTGGAAGCGGCAGCGTTTCGCCAACTGGTCGAGCACCTGCGTCTGCGCACCGACGTCAGCAACATCGAGTTGATGGCGTCGGCGGGGTTCTGCCGCAACTGCCTCGCCGACTGGCTGATGGAAGCGTCCGTCAGAACGCCCTCCCCCCTCACCCGCGAGGAAGCCCGCCACCACATCTATGGCGAGCCATACGCCAGCTACAAGGCGCGCCAGCTGGAAGCGCATCCCGATCAGGTCGATCGCATGAACCAGAGCCTTGCCGAAAACGACCGGGTGCGCCGCCTGGCGAGCAGCCGCGAACTCGACGCGGAACTCGATGGCACCTTCCCCGCAAGCGACCCGCCCGCGATCGTTCGCCCCCGCTGAACCGCCCGATCCAATACCCCATTCTGCCAGAGGAATATTCATGCACGACGCCAGCGCGCTGTTCCGCCCGTTCGTTTCACCGAAGCTCAGCCTGAAGAACCGGATCGTCATGGCCCCCATGACCAGAAGCTTTTCGCCGGGCGGGATTCCCGGTGAAAATGTCGCGCATTATTATGCACGCCGCGCCGCCTCGGATGTCGGCCTGATCGTCACCGAAGGAACCGCGATCGACCGCCCCGGCGCCGCCAACGACAAGGCGGTTCCACATTTCCACGGCGACACCGCGCTGGAAGGCTGGGCGCGCGTCGTCGAGGCCGTGCACAAGGCAGGCGGCAAGATCGCGCCGCAGTTATGGCACGTCGGCTCGGCCATCAACCCGCTCGACCGCGACGAAACCCATGCGGAAAGCCCGTCCGGCCTCTATCGCATCGGCCGTACCTTCGGCCGCGAGATGTCGGTTCCCGACATCGACGCCACCATCTCCGCCTATGCATCGGCTGCGGCAAGCGCCAAACGGCTGGGCTTCGACGCAGTGGAACTGCACGGCGCCCACGGCTACCTGATCGACCAGTTCCAGTGGGAAGGCGCCAACCAGCGCCTCGATGTCTGGGGGCAGGATCGCGGGCGCTTCGCACAGGAAGTGGTAAAGGCGGTGCGCGCCGCCATCGGCGACGATTTCCCGCTGATCCTGCGCCTCTCGCAATGGAAGCAGCAGGATTATGCGGTGAAGCTTGCACACACCGAACAGGCGATGGCCGACTGGCTTGTCCCGCTTGCCGGCGCCGGCGTCGACATTTTCCACTGCTCGCAGCGCCGCTTCTGGGAACCAGAGTTCGACGGCTCGGATCTGAACTTTGCCGGCTGGGCAAAAAAACTGACCGGCAAACCATCGATCACCGTCGGCTCGGTCGGCCTTTCCGGAGAGTTCATTGCCGGGCTACAGGGTGAATCGTCCGAGCCGACGTCGATCGACGGACTGCTGCAACGGCTGGAGAATGACGAGTTCGACCTGGTCGCCGTTGGCCGGGCGCTGATCGTCGATGCCGACTGGGCGCAAAAGGTGCGCGAAGGCCGGCAGGACTTCACGCCATATGCAAGGGCGGCGCTGGCGACACTCGTCTGAGGCGCAACAACCGCGCATTGCAGCCGTTATCCGCCACGCAACATGGCGGAGGTGTGCAATGGCGAACGGCCCAAACCCGGAAGACGGGACTGGCAGGCAACGGCCGCGCCTGCGGCTGCGGGCCGCCGTTGATCTGTGTGCAGTCGTCGCGGTTGTGGTGTTTGCAACGCTGTTTGCCGACAGCCCTGCGCAGGCGCTGATCCATTTCCTTG
The DNA here is from genome assembly GCF_057137845.1 of Sandaracinobacteroides sp. Lineage (NCBI taxonomy): Bacteria > Pseudomonadati > Pseudomonadota > Alphaproteobacteria > Sphingomonadales > Sphingosinicellaceae > Sandaracinobacteroides > Sandaracinobacteroides sp. The sequence continues at coordinate 5,944 of NZ_DBNHFX010000146.1, forward strand.
CGTCCAGCGGCTTTGGCCTGCTGTTTTTCATCGTGCGCCGGGGGGCCGACCTCTCGGCGACGGCGCGCGCAGAACGATGGCGGACGACTGCGGTGGAAGGGCGCGGAATGACCGTTCGCGAATGGAACAGCGGCGCGCAACTGAAGCCCTGGAGCGAGCGCCGCGACAATATCTGAGGCCGCGTCAGACGCACGCCAGATTCCGACTCGCACCAAGCCTCACAATAGGCTATGTCAGAGTTGGCGCAATGCGGTTCTGCCGAGTTTCGCTACCCTGTCCGTGCCGGTTCATGGCAAAGCCCGCCCAGCGGGGCTGCTTTGCAATGGAACGACCGGCCGGGGGAAATTGGGATAGCCATCCGCCGGACAGTCCGGAATTGGCGTTTCAGGTGGCGGTGGAAGTCCGGCTATTGGTGCCCATATCGTTTACGGGGCCAGGAATTGGGCGATCACGAGTATTTTTGAAAGACGGTTCATTCAATGAATTACGACGACAGGCGGCGTGGCGGCCGCGGACGCGGAGACGACAAGCGTGGCCGCGAATTTGACGAAGGCTTCAACTTCGATTCCGGCTTTGGTGGCGGACGCAGCGGTGGCGGCGGTTATGGCCGTAGCGGCTTTGGCGGCAGCGGTGGTGGCGGCGGCTTCGGCGGCGGCCCGCGCGGCGGCGGCGGCGGCGGCTTCGGCGGCGGTGGCCCGCGCGGAGGCGGTGGCGGCTTCGGCGGCGGTGGCCCGCGCAGTGGCGGCTTCGGCGGCGCCGGCGGCAACCCCGGCATCGTCGTTGGCACCGCCAGCGGCAAGGTGAAATTCTTCAACGGCCAGAAGGGCTTCGGTTTCGTCGTCCGTGATGACGGCGGCGAAGACGTCTTCCTCCACATTTCCGCGCTGGAGCGTGCAGGTCTCACCAATGTGGCTGAAAATCAGGAGATCCGGTTCTCCCTGACAGACCGCAACGGCCGTATCTCGGCGACCGACGTCGAAATTATCGGCGACGTGCTGGAAGTGCAGGAACGCGCCCCGCGTCCTCCGCGCGAAGGCGGCTTCGACCGCAGCCCGCGCGCTGGCGGCTTCGGCAACCGTCCGCCGCCGGTGACGGACGGCACCCGCTATGAAGGCACGGTGAAATTCTTCAACGGCCAGAAGGGCTTCGGCTTCATCGCCCGCGATGATGGCGGCGCCGATGCGTTCGTGCACATCTCGGCCGTCGAGCGCGCCGGTCTGACCGACCTGCCGGAAAACCAGCGGGTCACGTTCGAGCTGGAGCTCGACCGTCGTGGCAAGCAGGCTGCGGTGAACATCGAACTGCTCTAGGCAGAACGACAGGCACTTGCTGATGCCCGGCGATGGTTCACGCCATCGCCGGGCATTCCTGATTTGGGCGGCCGGTAACGCCCCCCGCGACATTGCGACGCTTGCCGTATGGCCAGTCGTTGCTATTGGCGGTGGATCAACAGCCGACGCCCGAAAATGCGCGAATATGGCGGCCGCTGCAGCACGGTTCGCTCTTGACCGGAAGGCCGGTTTCCCTAAATAGGACTGCGTAAGTCCGAATTACCCGGAAACGGAGTCGATGCTGCGTCTTTCAAACCTCGCCGATTATGGCGTCGTCGTGATGACCGCCACCGCGCGCACTACGGCGGAAGGCCGCCCCATGTCTGCGGCACAGGCATCCGCGCTGACCGGCATCCCCGCCCCCACGGTTGCAAAGCTGATGGGCCAGTTGGGTCGCGCAGGGCTGCTTGCGTCGCAACGCGGGGTTGCTGGCGGGTTCTCGCTTGTGCGGGCTGCGTCTGACATCAGCCTTGCCGATATCGTGGAAGCAATCGACGGGCCGATCTCGCTTACGCATTGCGGGCAGGCAGGCAGCGATTGCTGCGGCCTTGCCAACACCTGTCAGGTCAAGCCGCACTGGGCGCCCGTCAACCGCGCCGTACGCGACGCGCTTTCGGGCGTTTCGCTGGCCGAACTTGCACCTGAATCCCAGAAAGTTCCGGCATGAACGCCTCCCTCCCCGAAATCCGCAACCCCGAAGCGGCGGCGGCCGTCGACGAACTGTCCAGCTACAAATGGGGCTTTTCGACCGACATCGAACAGGAACTGGCCCCGAAGGGCCTGAATGAAGACACGGTTCGCTTCATCTCTGCCAAAAAGCAGGAGCCGGAGTGGATGCTGGAATGGCGGCTGAAGGCCTTCCGGCACTGGCAGAAGATGCAACAGCCCGACTGGGCGAAGCTGAACTTCCCGGTGATCGACTATCAGGACGCCTATTATTATGCGGCGCCAAAGAACAAGCCAAAGCTCGAAAGCCTCGACGATCTCGATCCGGAGATCCGGCGCACCTATGAAAAGCTTGGCATTCCGATCGAGGAACAGAAAGTTCTGGCGGGCGTCGAAGGCGCACGCAAAGTTGCTGTCGATGCGGTGTTCGACAGCGTCAGCGTCGCAACCACATTCCGCGAGGAACTGAAGAAGGCGGGGGTCATCTTCCTGTCGATCTCGGAGGCAATCCGCGAATATCCGGAGCTGGTGAA
>NZ_DBNHFX010000147.1:0-8784 GCF_057137845.1 Sandaracinobacteroides sp.
TGAGCCACCTATGTCCTTGACCGGGCCACGGATGGGCGCTAACGCCCACGCCTCACGGCGGGGTAGCTCAGCTGGTTAGAGCACAGGATTCATAACCCTGAGGCCGCGGGTTCAAGTCCCGCCCCCGCCACCAGTCGCATCTAAGTGATTGATGCCGCAGAATAACATCTTACATCTCCGGCTTAGCTACAGCCGACTGCTGCATGTGCGGCAGTCGAAAGGCCCATCGACGTGCATGTATTTTCACCAGCGTTTCGAGAGTCCGGTTAATTTTTTGCATCGCCCGGCGCCCGCCCCGCTCCGCCCTTTCATCGGCAAACCGGAGTGGATGATTTCCCTTCGGGCCAAGGATCACGCCGAGCCGATGATATTGGAGGTGCAGGCTCGCATGAGATTGTCGGCTACAGGCATTGAATGGGCGCTAGTCGAAAGCGGCCATCAAGGGCATGTAGCGGCAACGGCTAAACAATGTGGGGGATGCCATGGAGTTGGCAGCGCGTATCGGTGAGCTTCAAAAGAGGATGGCGCAGCATCGGGAGGTGCTGTTGACTGAGGAGGCCGCCAAGACGGCGCTAGTGCTCCCGTTCCTGCAAGCCTTGGGCTATGACATCTTCAACCCCGGAGAGGTTATTCCTGAGTTCACAGCTGATGTTGGAACTAAGAAGGGCGAGAAGGTCGATTACGCCATCTGCGGAGGCGGCAAGGTTTCGATCCTTGTCGAATGCAAGCCGGTCCAATCCGAGCTTAACCTCAACCACGCGGGGCAGCTTTTCCGCTATTTCAGCGTGACCGAGGCGCGGCTGGCTATCCTCACAAACGGCGTTGTCTATCAATTCTACACGGACAGCGACCAGCCGAACAAAATGGACGCCAAGCCATTCTTCTCGTTCAGCCTGGAACAGCCGAAGCCTACGGATGCAAAGACGCTGGAAAAGTTCCAAAAGGGCACGTTCGACATCGACCAAATCGTTGCCGAGGCCAGCGCGCTCAAGATGAAATCTCTCATCAGGATTGAACTTGAACGAGAATTTGCGGAACCTTCCGAGGATTTTGCTCGATTCGTCGCTGCTAAAGTGCATGACGGCAGCATCACCAAGAATGTCCGGGAAAACGTCCAACGGCTGCTGCCTTCCACGATTTCAGAGATCGTGCGGGATTTGGTGACTAACCGGCTCAACTCTGCGCTCGAAGCCGCCAAGCCTCAGCAGAAGGAAGCGCCTGCGGCCGTGACCGTCGAAATAGAAGCGAACCTCACGACTGAGGATGAGATTGCTGGATGGCGGATGATCCAAGCCATTGGCGCGAAACTTGTTAAACCGCACCGTATCGTGACGCGGGATCAGAAGTCCTATTGCGCCATCCTGCTAGACGACAACAATAGGAAGTCCGTTGCGCGGCTGCATTTCAACGGGCTGTCAGCCAAGTATCTCGGCACTTTCACCGGCAAGGATGAGACGCGGCACCTGCTGAGCGACCTCACCGACATCTACCAGTATGCCTCGTTGATCGAAGTGCGGATTGCTGAGCTTGAAAAGGATGGCGGATAACTGCCACACAAGCGGCACACAGTCTGGAATGTGATAAAAAAATCACTTAAAACAGACATTTGAGTATTGTTAGTTCAAATCCCGCCCCCGCCACCAATATCCGAAATCCCACCCCTTGCCGGCTGGCGCTTTCTGCGCCGAAGCGCCGGTGGCGGCGCGGATGCAAACATCAGCGCTGGCTTCCCTGCGCCATGGCCGTGGCCATGCGGAACATCGCGTCGTGGGCGCAGGCTTCATCTTCCGCGTTGGGCGTGTGGTCTGCGAAGGCTGCCACCAGGGGCTTGATGTCTGGTATCGGCAGGTGCGCCTGCGCGTTCGCGTCCAGCTTGAAGATGGTTCTGCCCTCCTTGACCGTCTGCGTGACCTTGATGTCGGCGATGGTGTCGGGCGCAACCGCGGTCGGATCGCGGGAAAGCACGGCAAAGTCGGCCAGTTTGCCGACCTCCAGGCTGCCTTTGTTCTGCTCCTCGAAGTGGTGATAGGCAGGCCAGATCGTCATTGCCTTCAAGGCGGTGATGACATCCACGCGCTGATCCGGGCCAACGATGCGGCCTGATCCTCGGGCGCGCCGGGTGACGGTGGCATCCAGCACCCGCATGGAATCAGGGAAGGCCACGGGCGCATCGTGATGGCTTGAGAAGATCATACCGCGCTGGCTGGCCCAGCCAGTCGGCGAAATGTTCATGCCCGCTTGCGGGCCGATCGTGTGGTCGAGGTGCCAGTCGCCCCAATAGAAGGTGTGCATGGGAAACAGCGATGGAATGATCCCCAGTGCCTTATAACTGTCGAGCTGGTCCTCGCGCAGGAACTGCCCGTGAATCAGCACATTGCGCAGTTCCCTGGCCTTGGGGAAGCGCGCTTGCGCGGCCCGGTGCGCAGCGATCAGCAGGTCCGAGGCGCGCTCGCCATTCGCGTGGGTGATGATCTGGACGCCCTGCTCGGCCGCCCACTGCACTGCCCCCATCACCTCTTCTGCCGAGGCAGCGGCATAGCCGGAATACCCCGGCGGATAGTTGCCGACCGGCTGGTAATAGGGGCGATCGCGCCAGGCGGTGAACCCTTGCGGGCTGCCGTCGATCGTTAACTTGGCGCCGGCAAGGCGGAAACGATTTGTGTAGCCATTGCTTTGATTCGCTTTGATGAAGGCCCGGTCCACCAACACGTCGGCGTAGGAGTTGACGTCCACCTCGAAGCCACCTTCAGCGGCGACCTGTTTCAAGAGGGTCACGACTTGCGGTGTAGAGCGGCCTTCCTCGGCGGTGGTGTAGCCAAAGCGTGCCCAGAGCCTTGCGCCCTCGCGCGCGAAGGTCTTCAGCCCCGCCGGCCCGATCCTCCCCAGCACGGCTGGCATTGCGCCGATGAAAGCGGCTTCCTCAAGGGTGCCGTTGGGTTCGCTGGTGCCGGGCTTGCGCTGGATCACCCCACCGGCCGGATCTTTGCTGTCGGCGTTGTACCCCATAACCTTCAGCATGGCTGAATTGGCCGTGCCCAGATGGCCTGACTGGTGAACGACCAGCACCGGAACATCGCGCGAGACTTCGTCCAGTTCTTCCCTGGTGGGGTGCCGCTGTTCCCTGAGTTGCGCGTTATCGTAACCAAACCCGATGACAAGCTGGGTTTTTTCGACTGCGGCAGCGTTCTTCTGCATCCAGTCGCGCAGCGTCTGTTGCAGCGACGCGATATCCCTGACCTTGCCATCGGGCGGCGACAGCAGGTTGGCCGAAAGCGCCTGTAACCCGCCCACCACGATATGCCCATGCGCGTCGACGAAGCCGGGAACCAGCGTCTGGCCCTTGAGGTCGAGCAGTTGTGTGTTCGGACCCTTGTGCTTCATCACTTCGCTGCGGCTGCCCACCGCCACGATCCTGCCGCCCGCAACGGCCACGGCTTCAGCGCGCATGGCCTTGTCGTTCATGGTCAGGATGGGACCGCCCGACCAGATGCTGTCTGCGTCGCTGCGGGCGGCAGCGGGCGCTATTGCCGGCACGCTGGCCAGAATGGCGGCAACAACGGCGAGCGAATGATGTCTGGGGTTCATGCGGCCTCTGCTTTTTCGTGTCGGCCGCAATCTAAACAGGCGAAACCGCCACTGTCGAGCAGCGCGACGAGGCGCCGCGCTTTCCGGCATCCGTGCTGATGTAGCATAGAAGTCGCGGCCTGCGGGGCGGGAACGGGAGACCCGGCAGGCCAATGCGGGAGGCGGAACATGACAGACCAACAAGCAGGGCTTGCCGGCCTATCGCCGGCTACGTTCGGCATGGTGATGGCAACGGGCATCGTCTCGCTGGCGGCCAGCTTTCGTGGCTATCCGCTGGTTGCGGAAATCCTGTTCGCGCTGAACATCGCCGCCTATGTGTTGCTCTGGGCGCTCTATCTGTTGCGACTGCGGCGCCATACGCGCGCATTCCTTGACGACCTTTTCGACCATCTGCGCGGGCCGGGGTTCTTCACCATGGTTGCCGCGACCAGCGTTCTTGGTGCGCAGTGCATCCTGCTGGGCAGGTCGATCACCGCCGGGATTGCGCTGCTGGCAATTGCCGTCCTGCTGTGGCTGGTGCTGACCTATGGCATCTTCACCATCCTTACGATCAAGGAGAAAAAACCCACGCTGGACAAGGGAATCAACGGCGGCTGGCTGCTGGCGGTCGTTGCAACCCAGTCGCTCACCGTGCTTGCCGCTCTTGTCGCCACCCGCAGCGGCCAGCCGTGGAAGCTGGAACTGAACTTCTTCGCGCTGTCGATGTGGCTGTGGGGCGGGATGCTTTACATCTGGATGATGTCGCTGATTTTCTATCGCTATACGTTTTTTCCGTTTTCGCCGGGCGACCTTTCCCCGCCCTACTGGATCAACATGGGCGCGATGGCGATTTCCACGCTGGCTGGTTCGCTGCTGATCCTGAATGCGCCCGATGCGCCGTTCCTGTTGTCGGTGCTGCCGTTCCTGAAAGGGTTCACGATCTTCTACTGGGCAACCGGCACCTGGTGGGTGCCGATGCTGCTGGTGCTTGGGGTGTGGCGCCATGTCGTGCGGCGGTTCCCGTTGCGCTATGATCCGCTCTATTGGGGTGCCGTGTTCCCGCTTGGCATGTATGCGGCAGGCTCGCACCAGATGCTGCGGGCGTTCCACTTGGGGTTCCTCGAACTGCTGCCCGACATCTTTGCCGTGGCGGCGTTGCTGGCCTGGGCAGCGGCCTTTACCGGCGCCGTCAGACAGGCGCTGGCTGCCGTCCGCCGTTCGGCGACCTGAGCCGCCGCCGGCCCTAAAAGCCCCAAGGCAGGCCCAGCAGGTACCAGCCCAGCAATATCGCCGTCCAGATCGGCACCAGCCACATGGTGTAGGGCAGCATGATCGCGATCACCGTGCCGACGCCCGCATCCTTGACGTATTGCTGGCAGAAAATCACCACCAGCGGGAAATAGCCCATCAGCGGCGTCACCACGTTCATCGGCGAATCCGCCACGCGATAGGCGGCAAGTACCGTCGTCGGGTCACTGCCAAGCTGCACGAACAGTGGAATGAAGATCGGCGCGAAGATCGCCCATTTCGGGATCGCGCCGGGCATGATGATGTCCAGCACAAGTATCGCCGCCACGAAGCCGATCAGCAGCGTCACCGAACCAAGGTTCGCTGCAACCAGCATGTCAGCCATGTTCACCGCCAGCACCGTGGCGATGTTGGTGAAGCCAAAGAAGGCAAGGAACTGTGCGATCACCAGAAACAGGAACACCAGCGGCCCCATGTTCTGGAACGTCTTGTCGATCATCGAAATGGCGTGCGAACTGCCCTTCAGCGTGCCGGCCCCGACGCCATAGCCAACGCCGACCGCCAGAAACACGATCGCAACCAGCACGATCAGACCGTTCATCAGCGGGGAATCTGAAATCAGCGAGCCGGTTTCAGGATTGCGGAAAACCGCCCCCTCGCCCCAGCTAAGCGCCACAACGGCGGCCAGCACCGCAAACAGCGCCCACCCGGCATAGCGCAGGCCGCGCGCTTCGGCTTCGGGGCCGGGTCCGGCGTCCTTGGCGTCTGCCGGGCCGACGCCTTCCGAAGTCAGGTGGCCCGCCTGTGCCGGATAATAGGTGCCAAGATGCGGCTCGACGAACTTTTCCGTGATCCACGCGCACAGCGCCGACATCAGCACCAGGCTGGCGATGGAAAACCACATGGTCGCCGTTAAAGGAATGGAAAGGCCCGGCTTCACCAGATGGATCGCATCGTTGGTGATTTCCGTCAGCGCCCCATCGAGGGGCGTTATCAGCAGGTTGACGCCGAACACCGCCGACACCCCGGCGAACGCCGCCGCAATCCCGGCCAGCGGGTGCCGCCCAAGCGACAGGAACGCCATCGCGCCAAGCGGGATCAGCACCACATACCCTGCATCGGCCGCAATCGACGACAGCCCGCCCAGCAGCACAATAACGAACGTGATCAGACGCCCCGGCGTTACTGCGACGATCTTGCGGATCAGTGCGGCCACAAGCCCCGTCTGTTCGGCAACGCCGACGCCGACCATGGCGACAAGGATCATGCCCGTTGCCGAAAATGCCATGAAGTTGTCGACCCAACTGGTCAGCATGAAGCGAAGCCCTTCGGTCGAGAGCAGGCTTCGCACCTCGACGAGGCGGCTGGTCAGGTTGCCGTCGGCGTCGGTCGTTTCCAGCATGACCGATGATCCGACCGCGGCCATCACCACCGACAGCACGATCACTACACCGATCATTACCAGAAAGATCACGGCCGGATGCGGAACCTTGTTTCCCACCCGCTCGATCACGTCGAGCAGCCGGTCCATCCCCGTGCGCGGCTTCGCTGATTCCGCCATGATTACACCTCGTTGGCGCAAGTTTCCCCAGGCTGGGGAATGCACCTTATGGCGCGCGCGCTGTCAAGTGCGATGAATGGTTGATCTCAAAAGTCTTTTGCCGCAGCTTGCCCCCGCTATCGGGGAGTGGGCGCTTGGACGAAATCACGATCGTATTCCTGATCATTCTTGGCGCCGTGGTGCTGTTCATCAACAACCGGTTGCCGGTGGTGATCGTCGCGCTGGCGGTGCCGTTCGCCCTGTACATGGCCAATGTGCTTTCCATTCAGGAAGCCTTCGCCGGTTTCGGCGACCCGACGGTGATTTTCATCGCTACCCTGTTCGTCGTATCCGCAGGGCTAGAGGCCGCCGGGGTCACGGCTTGGGTCGGGCAGAAGCTGATCCAGTGGGCCGGGTCAGACAGCAGGGCGCGGTTGCTTACCTTCACCATCCTGATCGTAGCCGTGCTGACGGCGATGATCAGCGTGAACGGGGCGGTTGCCGCCTTGCTGCCTGTGGTTGTGGTGCTGGCGATCCGCACCGGCACCAAGCCTTCGCAACTGCTGATGCCGCTGGCGTTCGGCGCACATTGCGGATCGATGCTGGCACTGTCCGGCACGCCGCTCAATGTCATCACCAACGATGCGCTGCTCGATGCAGGCGCTGAACCGTTCAGCTTTTTCGCCTTTGCCTGGGTGGGTGTGCCGCTGCTGCTGGGCGGTATCGGCATCATGCTGCTGGCCGGCAAGAAGCTGCTGCCGGAAACGCAGGGGCCATCGCTGCCGGGCGATTTTTCAAGGCATGCCAGCACATTGTCCGAACAGTATCGGCTTGCCGGCAATTATTTCCGCTTGCGCGTGCGCGAAGGCTCTCCGCTTGTCGGGTTGGCGGCGGCCAGCGTGTCGGCTGATGAGCCTGGCCTCTCCATCGTCCGGATCAAAGACCCGACGGGAATGGCGCTGACAGGCGAAGCACCGATCACCGAGGGCTGTTCGCTGATCGTTTCCGGCCCTGCACAGGCGGTGGTGGCGCTGGCTGGCCAGAGCCGGCTCGCACTCGTCGGGGCAACCGTTGGCGACGATATCAGCATCGGCGATCAGGGTGCGATCGAGGAAGCGCTGTTCAACCGTGCATCCGGGCTTGCAGAAGTCGTCATTCCGCCGCGCTCGTCGCTGATCGGAACCGCAGCCTTCCCCGGCATGGCCGCCGGAGACGGCGAGCTGGTGGTGCTGGCCGTTCACCGTGCCGGTGAGGCCCTGCCTCCCGGCCCGCAAAAGCTCGCCGCTGGCGATGCACTGCTGGTGCAGGGAAGCTGGGAGGCACTGGACCGCCATCTGGCTGATCCGGCGGTGCTGGTGGTCGACAGCCCGGCGGTCGTCCGCAAGCAGGCCGTGCCGATGGGGCTTGGCGCGCGGGCTGCCATTGTCATCCTGCTGGCGATGGTGGCGATGCTGGCATTCGGCATCGTGCAGCCAGCAATCGCCGGCCTGATCGCGGCCGTTGCAGTGGTGCTGTGCGGGCTTCTCAAGGTCGAGGAAGCCTATCGTGCGATCAACTGGACGACGGTCATTCTGGTCGGCGCGATGATGCCGCTTTCAACCGCCATGTTCCAGACCGGCGCGGCGCAACTGCTGGCCGACAGCCTGATCCATGCACTGGGCGACGCCGGGCCGCGCGCGCTGCTGATCGGCCTGTTCCTGATCTGCGCCGTGATGGGGCAAGTCATCTCGAATACGGCGACGGCCCTGATCGTATTCCCGATCGCGGTGATGGCGGCCAAAGGCCTTGGCGTGAACGTGACGCCGGTGCTGATGAGCGTGAACGTAGCCTGCGCGGCAGCGTTCCTCACGCCGATCGCAACACCGGTGAACCTGATGGTGATGGGTCCGGGGGGCTACAAGTTCACCGACTACTGGAAGCTCGGCGGGCTGATGATGCTGATGTTCTTCGTCGTCGCGGTGTTCTGGGTGCCAGTCGTCTGGCCGTTCTGACGGCGGCGGCGTGATACGGGCGAGGGCGAGGCCGTGCCCCGCCCTTCCCCACAGGTCAGCGGCGATAGGCTTCCGGCAGTTGTGTGCGGTCGCGGCCGGGAAGGTAGCGTTTGGCAAGCTCGGTCTGCCTGCTTGTCAGGCTTTGTTCGACACCGCCGATAATGACCGAATCCGCAAGCGTCGACAGTTCCAGCGGATCCCCGGACCAGACCACGACATCGGCGCGGGCACCGGGCTTCAGGACGCCGAGATCCGACAACCCGAAGATTTCCGCCGGTACGCGCGTGATCGCGGCAAAAGCCTGATCCCACTTCAGGCCGCTGCCACCAGGCACCTTGGCCTGCGCCACCAGATTGCCGGCATAATTCGCCAGATCGCGCGGCTGGAACGACGCATCGAGTTCGGGAACACCCAGCGCAACCTTGACGCCCGCTGCCACCA
>NZ_DBNHFX010000148.1:0-1613 GCF_057137845.1 Sandaracinobacteroides sp.
CAATGCGGCAATGCCGGGGCCGACCTTCAGGAGGAGGTCGGCAGGAGGCTGCGGCCGCAGGAAGCCGTCGAACGGCCGCCACGAGGCGTCGGCCTGATCGGCGACCCGTTTCAACGCCGCGCGCGCCTGGGCCGCCTGATCGGCCGACAACGTGGCGCCGGCCTCGATGGCGGCAAGAGCCTGCAACCCCACTGCGGCCAGCCCGGCCAGTTGTTCCGACGTCGGCAGCGCCGCTTCCAGAAGCGGGCGCCCCTTGGCCGCTGCCCGGAACCGCGCGTCGTTTTCCTTCCAGATGCGCAACTGCGCCTGCAGCGCGGGGGCAAGCCCCCTCTCTCCGGCGGTGTAGCGCCGGGCTGCGGCTTCGAAGCGATGCGCAAGCAGGCTGTCGACCGGCGCCGCGTCGGCCGGAGCGTTGAAGGACTGGATGATCGGCTTGCCCGCCAGCATCGCCCGCACCCGGTGGTCGTGCGCCATGTTGCGCACCGGCCCGGCGGCATCGAGGAGCGTCGCCAGCGTCGCAGGGTCGTGCGGGGAAAGCCGCTGCACCAGCGCATCGTTGCTGCCAAGTTGCGCCGCAACTGTGTCGAGCCGGTGATACATGTCGGCCGGATCGGTCACGTCGCGCGGAGACCAGAAACGCTCGGCGACGGCGGCGGCGCGCGGCCATAGCTGGTGTTCGACCAGTTCGTCGGTTGTGATTTCGCCCCACAGTGCCATTTCGCCACCCAGCAGCAGGCGTTCCTGTGCGGCGGTAAGCGGCGGCATCGGCTGATCGACGAGAGCGTCGGTCACCAGCCCCGCCAACAGCGGGCTTAGCTTGCGCAGGCGTGCCGCATGTTCAGGTTCGAGGCCGACGCCCGCCGTTGCCGCGGGGTCGATCGCATAGTGCCAGTCTGCCGGCATCAGCAGGTTGAGATAATAGCCCGCCGACATGATCACCGGGTGCCCGGCCTCGATCGCGCGCGCCATCGCCTTAGACGTCTGCCACGCCTGCACCACGACTTCCCGGTCGAGACCGGCGCCCGCGACTTCCTCCCAGCCGATCATTGTCTTGCCGTGGCGCTTCAGCAGCGCGGCGACCCGCCCGGCGAACCAGCGTTCGGCGGCGTGCTGGTCGGCATGGCCCCGGCTTTGCATCCAGGCGCGAACCTTCGGTGCGCCGGTCCAGATGCCGGCTGTAACCTCGTCGCCGCCGGCGTGGAAATGCCGGTCGGGGAACAGCGCCGTCATTTCGCCGAACAGGCGGTCGAGGAAGGCCCAGGTGGCGGGCGCAGACGGATCGAGCGCGGCCGCCTTCAGGCCGGGGACCGCCGTATCGGCCAGCACCCCGGTTTCCGGGTAGGCGTCGACGATCGCCCGGCTATGCCCCGGCACGTCGAACTCGGGGACGATGCGCACCCCGCGTGCGGCCGCATAGGCGACGAGGTCGCGGATCTCGGCCTGCGTATAGTATGGTCCCGCCGCGTTCAGCTTCGGATAGCGTTTACTTTCGACGCGGAAGCCCTGATCGTCGGACAGGTGCAGGTGCAGGGTGTTCAGCTTCACCCGCTCCATGTTGTCGATCTGGCGCTTCAGCGTCTCGAGAGACAGGAAATGCCGCGCCGGATCCAGCA